>DUTO01000083.1 GCA_012842035.1 Clostridia bacterium
CCATCATGAAGGTTAAATTGAGGCCTACCCTGTGTCCTTTCCTGTACTACCTTATATATGTCCATTTTTTCCCATTTTTCTAGGATTTCAGGCTCTTTACGCACCAGATTACCTCGCATCGAAAAGTCCGTACAGGGCAAATTTAATGTTTCATTGTATTTTTTCTTAGACATCTCTTTCATCTCCCATATAATTATGTTTAAATAAAAAAACTCCCCTTCCCGCAAGGGACGAGAGCTGTTTCCCGTGGTACCACCCCATTGACAATAGGTTTAAACTCCTACTGCCACTTTCTAACCCTTTAACGGTGGTTATCCGATAAAACTTACTATGTTTTCAGCTTTACTTGCTCCAGAGTGATCTTCTCTTAATTTTCCCTTACCTGCCTTGCACCCATTTGCAGACTCGCTAAAAGTTACTAATCAAGAGACGTCTCTTTCATCACTTCCATCTATAAAATTCTTATTCTTATTTTTCCACCAAAAAAAATTTATATTCTAAAAACTAATATAGATTAAAGTATATGTTATGAAAGCGATATTTGTCAAATTTTTTTATTTTTATCCTTTAAGCATTGCTTAAATTCATCCACAGTAAGACCCGTAATTTCAATTGTTTTAGTTCTTCCCTTTAAACCACTAGTAATATTTACTTGTCTGCGTGCCACTTGAAAAAAAGCAGCTAAAAACTTAAGACAAGCTTGATTAGCCTCACCATCAACAGGAGGTGCAGTAAGCCTAACTTTCAAAGCATCTCCCTGCCACCCTGTTATTTCGTTACGACTGGCCCGTGGCTGTACTTTAACTTTAAACTTTATACCGCCAGGGGTTTTCGTCACCATCACTGCCGACATCTTCTGAAAACTTCCTTTCGTTATCTACTTGTTCTGCTTGACTTGCTTGATTTTCCAAGTCAGGTTGCTTCCACTGTGCCGATTTCTCTTCCCCATCATAATTTTCCATAGACTCTAGTTGAGTCAACAAAAAACTTTTCATTCTTACATAAAGCTGTTTTTCTAAATTACGCATTCTTTCCAGTTTTTTAGTCGCCGCTAATATTTCTTCTTGAACTTCATTATAAATTTGTTCTGCTTTTTTCTGTGCTTCCCAAATAATTAGTTCGGCCTCTTTTTTCGCATTTTGTTTAGCCTCTTCCCCCGTTTGTTGGGCCAATACTAATGTATCTTGTAGAGTCTGTTCTAATTCTTTATAGCGATTAATATTCTCCTCTTTTTTTTGTATTGTTTCCTTTAACTCTAAATTTTCTTTATATAAAGCTTCAAAATCACGAATTACTTCATCTAAAAACTCATCAACTTCATCAACGTCATAACCTCGCAGACCCCTTCTAAATTCACGATTATGAATATCTAATGGTGTCAACATCAAAAAACAACCCCTTTCTACTTATTGTTGTTAACCTTTGTTTACATCTCTTCCGCTCGCTTTGTGGCCGCCAGTACAGTTTCCACAATTGTTCCCCTCACTCCATTTTTCTCCAAAGGTAACATCCCATAAATTGTTGTCCCCTCAGGTGAAGTAACTTTATCTTTTAATTCAGCCGGATGCATTCCCGTCTCCCTAAGCAATTTTGCTGTCCCCTCTACTGTATCTATAGCTAACTTCATCGCTATCTTCCGGGGCAAACCAGCCATCACACCACCATCGGCTAAGGCTTCAATAAATAAAGCCACAAAAGCCGGTCCACTACCACTTAAGCCGGTAACGGCATTTAACATCTTTTCCGGTAAAATACTAACACTACCTAAGCCACGAAAAATTTCTAGAGCAAGTTGTAAATCTATTTCAGTAGCATGCTTGCCTCCAGCCAAAACTGTTGTCCCGGCTCCTACTAAAGCCGGAGTATTAGGCATCGCCCGTACTATCCTACTTCCTGCAGGAAAAAGTCTTTCCAGCTCTTCTGTCGTTATACCGGCCAAAATAGAAATTAATAATTTTTTATTATTGCAAACAGAAACACAACTATCCACAACCTCTTTTAAATTTTGTGGTTTTACCGCAAAAATAATTATATCACTATTTTCAACTACATCTTTATTCTCTGCTGTTGTGGTAACCTGATATTTTCTTTCTAAAAAATCGCGCCGTTCTTTTTGTAAGTCACTAACCCAAAATGTCCGAGGTTCCCTACCTTCCACCAGTAGCCCCTTAAGAATGGCTTCGCCCATAGCTCCTCCGCCAATAAAACCAATCCGTTGCTGCAATATTAAGACCTCCCTCAATCAGTACCTTCTACAATTTTATTAATCCAAGCAAAGACCTCTTTAGGCTGACTAACACTACTAATACCACCTGAAACATCGACATTACTGGGTGTAGCAATAATTGTCCCCGAACCCACCTTTTGCAAACAGCCACCTAAAGCATAGGCAGTTCCTCCAACAAAGTCAATAATGCGACGGGCTAAAGCTGCTTCCATGTTTTCTAAATTAATAATGATAATTTTTCGTCCTTTAAGATGATCAGAAATAAGTTGACAGTCATCAAAAACAAGTGGTTCCAATAAAACTACCTTACTATTCCTATTGGCAGTAATCGGAATCACCTGTCCTTTACTCTTAGAGGGCTTTTTCCATTCCGAGAGATATTCACTGGGCTCATTTTCTTCAAAATAATCATCTTCTTGGATTTCACTAAATCCCATAATATCCAGGAATTTATCCAATGCCTTCATGGTACTTTCTACCTCCTCACATCATTCCTTGTGCCGAAAATTCGGCTACCAATACGAACTAAAGTCGCTCCTTCTTCTATAGCGACCCGAAAGTCATTACTCATCCCCATAGAAAGCTCCTTCATTTGAACCTCGGGCAACTGAAGTTTTTCGATAGACTCGGCCAAGGTTCTTAACTCTCGAAAAATCGGACGTACTTCTTCCGGATTCTCTGTAAAAGGAGCCATTGTCATTAACCCCTTAATCTTTATTCTAGGTAATTTGCATATTTCCTTTACCTTACTCTTCACTTCTTCCGGAATAAAACCATGTTTAGTCTTTTCTCCCGCAACATTCACCTGTAAAAGCACATCTACCATGAGATTTTTTCTTGCAGCTCGTTTGTCAATTTCCCGGGCTAAAGAAACAGAATCTACTGAGTGAATCAAAGCAACTTTACCCAGCACATTCTTTACCTTATTCCGCTGTAAAGTTCCGATTAAATGCCATTCTATATCTGCCGGAAGCAAGGGGGTTTTTGTACATAATTCTTGGACTCGATTCTCACCAAACAAACACTGCCCCGCGTTATAAGCTTCTTTAATTATCTCCACGGGGAAAGTCTTAGAAACAGCTAATAACCTCACTTCATTGGGGTTCCTACCCACCTTAAGACAGGCTTTTTCTATTTCCTCTTTAATCTGCTCTATATTTTTCATCATTTGTTCCATAAATAATCTCCCCATTAAAACATCTCATTTGTTAATCCGAGTAACCCGTTTTCCTTCCGTTACTAATTGTGGATCCGTAATCACCCAATCTTTTTCCGTTAAGTTAGATAAAACAACTTTGCCTCGTAAGTGAGCTATTTTTTCAACTTCTTGCCAACAAACTCGCCCTTTCCGAAAAAGATAAACACCATCTTGACCATCTTTCTCTACTAAAACTTTTTCCGGCAAGACCACTCCTTTATAACTCTGGGCAATAATTTCTCCTTTCTCTTGGCGCCTAGGATTAAGATTACCTAAA
>DUTO01000084.1 GCA_012842035.1 Clostridia bacterium
TACCTTTTTCTTCTAGTTAATCTCATCATTCTCCACCTTTATCAATTTTAAAGCAACCTTGTTTTCTTGCTTTATCATTTTAAAATCCTCTTTAGAATAAAACTAATTTTTGATATAATGCAATAAAATGATAAAGCAAGAAAACAAGGTTGCTTTAAAATTGATAAAGGTGGAGAATGATGAGATTAACTAGAAGAAAAAGGTATTATTTGCGCCGTGTTTTTTTTTGGCTAGACGTTATTTTAGTGTTAGCGCTTTTGACTATAGGAGTTTATGTGGTTTACGACCGTTTCTTTCGCTTGCCTTCTCCGTCTTCTTCGCCTGTTTCCGACTCAGCGACTGAGGAAAAACTGGCTTTTGATAAGTTTAATATCTTGCTTTTAGGACTCGATGGTCGCGAAGGCTTAAATGATCGTAGTGATACTATTATTTTAGTTTCTTTAGATGAAAAGAACAAAAAAGCACAATTGCTTTCCATCCCTCGTGATACTAGGGTTAAGGTTAGGGGTAAATTAGATAAAATTAATGCCGCTTATGCTTATGGGGGAGTAGACCTTTCTTTAAAAACAGTGAGTAACTTTTTAGGTGTTCATATTGACCGCTATGTTATAATCAAATTTGATGGTTTAGTTAAGCTGGTCGACTTAGCTGGGGGGATCGATGTCCATGTGCCAACCCGGATGTATAAACCCTCAGAAGGGATCGACCTTTATCCTGGTGACCAACACCTCGATGGGGAACAAGTTTTAGCTTATACTCGTTTCCGGAATGATAAATATGGGGACTTAGACCGCGCGCGCCGTCAGCAAGAAGCTCTCCAACTGTTAGCTACTAAAATATTAAAAGAAAAAAGCTTGTCGCAATTAGTGGAGTTTATTAATTTAGCCTTTGAGGAAGTGGAGACTGACTTATCGATGCGCGAGATGGTTGCTTTGGCTCGTTTAGCCTCCCCTGTTTTAGAAAATGGGGTAGTGACGAAAATTTTGCCGGGTCAAAGTGTAAAAATTAATGAGATTTGGTATTATGAGGCTGACCTAGCTAATCTTCCTGAAGTTCTAGCTATTGTTCCCACAGAAACACTTAAAAACTCATAATCTTTTTTATTTGGGAGGTCCAAAATGAACTTTGAACACAATCCTAATACAGAAATAAAAATGCCACCTTTAGTCCGCAAAAAAAGAAGAAAACTTACCACCGCCGGTTATCTTGCTGTTATTGCTTTTTTCTTACTTTGCCTTTCTTTTGGTTTTTGGTTGGGTGGTAAAATAAATAATTCCCCTCTTGTGCCGGAGGAGAAACAAAATAATCCGGAACACGTTTTTCAGTCGCGCGATATCTTGAATATTCTTGTTTTAGGAGTAGATCAACGTGAAAATGAGCCGGCCCGTGCCGATACCTTGATGGTGGCGGCTTTAGATTTACGGGAGAAGGAAGTGCACCTGCTTTCCATACCACGTGATACGCGGGTGCCCATACCCACTAAAGGGGTCACCAGAAGAATAAATTATGCACA
>DUTO01000085.1 GCA_012842035.1 Clostridia bacterium
GAAGTAAGTTGTTCCGGGAAAACAGGTGCTTGTCCACGGTTATATTCGTCTTGCAGAATTTCTAAAGTTGCCGGAGGCAGATAAGAAGTTAATTCTTGTAGTAAGGTTAAAAACTGGGTAGGACTTTGGGTTAAGTGATTACGGATAGCATTTGCACTCGGGAAAGGATTTTGCGGGAGAGTCTTATCTAAATAATCTGCTCCTTGACGTTTAATCATCACGGGATTTAAGGAGAGGTTTTGTTCTTGGAGAATTTGCAGGTAGGTGAGAGCCAGAATGTTATTGGGGCTTTGTAAAAGTTGCGAGTGTTGAGATAACTCCGGGGGCAGTGCTTGGATTCTCGCTTGCGGAAAAGAAAGCCCTGTCCGGAGTAATTGTTGCAGACGTTGTTGGTAGGAAGGGGGCTCTTCGGCTAGAAGGGCAGCTGTTTTTTGCAAGAGAGTAGGATTGACAGTTTCTACCCCAAAAGCCAAGTGAGAAACGATTCCGGTGTGGGCTAATGTTTCGATGCCCCCGCGGGCAAACCAGTAGGCACTGTGTGTAGCATAAAGAACAGGTAATTCAAAAACCAAATCCACGCCATTTTGGATAGCCATTTTGGCTCGTGCCCATTTATTAGTAAAAGCCGGTTCACCACGTTGCAGAAAGTTTCCACTGAGGACACAGATGACTTCTTGAGCGGCAGTTCTTTTTTTAGCTGTTTGCAGATGATAGAGGTGTCCGTTATGAAAAGGATTATATTCGGCGATGATTCCGATGATGTTCATGTCATCATTCTCCCCCTAAAAAACATTTTCCATAGGAAAATAAAAACTTATGGCGAAATGATTAGATAATAAGTTAATGTATATTATAACAGAGGAGGACCGGGAAATGAATTTAATTGCTCAGATTAAAGAAAAGGCGAGAAAAAATAAGCGAACCATTATTTTAGCAGAAGGTACAGAGAAGCGTATCGTCACGGCAGCCGGAAGAATTACTAAGGAAGGATTAGCTAATTTAATTTTAGTGGGTGAAGAAGAAGAGGTAAAGGCTGTTGCCGAAAAAGTAGGAACAGACTTAGCCGAAATTAAAGTTATTAATCCGGTAAAAGCGCAGAATTTTTCGTTGTATGCGGAAGAATTGTATCAATTGCGTAAACATAAAGGCATTACTTTAGAAGATGCGGAAAAACTTGTGGCCCAAAACTTGTATTTTGGGGCGATGATGATTTATCAAGGAGAAGCTGAGGGGATGGTAGCCGGGGCTCAGAATGCTACTAGCGATGTTTTGCGTCCGGCTTTACAGATTATTAAAACTGCCCCCGGTATTTCTTCCGTATCCGGTGCTTTTCTGATGATTAGTCCTTACCAAGAATATGGAGAAGAGGGAGTTTTACTTTTTGCTGACTGTGCCGTTAATCCTCAGCCTACTGCCGAACAGCTTGCGGAGATAGCCATTGTATCTGCACAGACGGCAAGGTCTTTAATTGGTCTTGAGCCTAAAGTGGGTATGCTTTCTTTTTCCACAAAAGGAAGTGCGCAACATGAGTTTATTGATAAAGTTGTTGAGGCCACTCGCTTGGCTAAGGAAAAAGACCCTGATTTGATTATTGATGGTGAGTTACAGGCAGATACAGCTTTAGTACCTGAGGTAGGGGCATCTAAAGCGCCCGGTAGTGTTGTTGCCGGTCAAGCGAATGTTTTGGTTTTCCCTGATTTACAGGCCGGAAATATTAGCTATAAGTTAGTACAGCGTTTCGGTAAGGCGGAAGCTGTTGGTCCTATTTTGCAGGGGATGGCTAAGCCTGTAAATGATTTATCGAGGGGTTGTAGTGTAGAGGATATTGTGAATATGGTGGCGATTACTGCTTGTCAAAACTTGAGTTAAAAAATATTTTAGACTAGATACTGCCTCGGGTATCCGTAGCTTTGGTCAGAACGTGCTTGACAATATTTTATGATGTTTTATATAATGGAGTAGCTTGCTCGTATTATATAGAGGTGCGTAGATGAAGATTAATATTGCTAAGTTATGGCAGGAAATTGGGGCTCAAGAAGACTTTGCTTTTGTCTGGAAAGATTTATCCGAAGATGGGGGGGAGTTTTCTTTAATTAAGCCGATACAGGTAAATGGGCATGTGTCTAATCAGGGTAATTTTTTAGAATTAGTAATGAGGATTAAGACAGAGGTTATGCTTCCTTGTAGTCGATGTTTAGATGAAGTAAAATTACCGCTTGATTTAGAGGTAGCAGATCAGTATTATTCTGAAGCAGAGTGGTCAAACTTATCTGAAGTTGATGAAGAGGATAGTTCAGCCGTGTTTTTATTAGCAGGAGATTGGCTTGATTTAAAAAAGATTGTGCGAGAAAATATCTTGCTCAACTTACCCATGCGTATTATTTGTACACCTGATTGTCCGGGAATTTGCCCTAAATGTGGTCAGAACTTGAAAGAAGGTCAGTGTAATTGTCGTCGCCAGGAGCTTGACCCTCGTTTTGCAGTATTAGCACAGTTAAAAAAGAAAATGGAATAGTTTAAATGAAAGGAGGAGGGGCTAATGGGTGTACCACAAGGTCGCCGTTCTAAAGCTAGAGGTCGCCGCAGAAGGGCAGAGATAATGAAATTAAAAACATCCGGTTTTGTATTGTGTTCTAAATGTCATGAGCCAAAACAGTCACACAGGGTATGTCCTTCTTGTGGTTATTATAAGAATCGTGAGGTTATTCCCCAAGAAGCACAAGCTTAATAAGTATTACTAAGAAACAAAAAGAGAGAGCCGTAAAACAGGGCTTTCTTTTTTTTTATTTTTTAAGCTAAATTCACTTGCCAAAAATATGAAGTACATTTATACTAGGTATTGATACCTGGTGACAAAAGGAGCGAAAAACTATGGCTAAAAAGCTTGATAAGAAAAGGCGACAGTTAGAATTACTGAAATTAATTGAGACAAATCCCTTTGTTACTGATGAAGAATTAGCTAAACATTTTGCTGTTTCTGTACAGACAATTCGTTTAGATCGGTTAGAATTAGATATTCCGGAATTGCGGATGCGTATGATCCAAGTGGCTGAGCAAGCACATCAGAAAGTTAAATCGATGGTAGCACATGAAATGGTAGGAGAGTTAATAGAATTGCAATTAGGTAAGTTTGCTACATCTATTTTAAAAGTGAGTCGTGAAATGGTAGCTGAAAAAAGTCAGGTTTGTCGAGCCGATTATCTTTTTGCTCAGGCTAATGCTTTGGCAGCGGCTTTAATTGATGCCGAAATTGTTTTGACAGGAAGTGCAAGATTGCGTTTTCGTCGGCCCGTATATTTGCATGAAAAAATTAGAGCACATGCTTTTTTAGCTAGAAAAAAAATTAATAAATATTTGATTAAAGTTGTTTCCCGCGTGGGAACAGAAGAAGTATTTGTAGGTAAGTTTATTTTTGTGGCCAAACAGGAGGTAAATTAAATGAAGGTCGTTATTGACGCGATGGGTGGAGACCATGCTCCCCGGGCAATTGTGCAAGGGGCTATACAAGCACTAAGTCTTGAGCAAAATTTAGAGTTGATTTTAGTAGGACAGAACAAGACAATTAAGCAATGTTTGCCTAAAAAGTATGACACGGAAAGACTTAGTATTTATCATTGTGAAGAAGTTATTACGATGGATGAACATCCGGCAATTGCTTATCGTCAAAAAAAGGATGCTTCGATTACAGTAGCCACACGATTAGTGAAAGAAAAAAAGGGAGAGGCCGTGATTTCTGCCGGTAATACCGGTGCACAAATGGTAGCGGCACTTTTCGGTTTAGGGCGTCTGCCGGGAATTGAACGACCAGCAATCGGTACGGTAATGCCAGGGCTAGCGGGACCTAAACTCCTTTTAGATGCAGGAGCTAATGCTAATTGCAAACCGGAGAATCTCTTGCAGTTTGCAGAGATGGGCAATGTCTATGCGGAAAAAATATTAGGTATTGCTACTCCCCGGATAGGTTTAGTGAGTAATGGTACCGAACCTTCGAAAGGGAATGAATTAACGCTTAAAACGTATGAATTACTACAGGAATGTGCGAACCTTAATTTTATTGGTAATGTAGAAGGGAGAGATGTTTTAGCAGGTTCTGTTGATGTACTTGTTTGTGATGGTTTTGTCGGCAATATTATTTTAAAAGTATTAGAAGGTACGGCCGGAGGTATTTTTACTCTTTTTAAAGAGGAATTGCAAAAGAATATGCGTAGTAAAGCAGGAACTTTTCTTCTTCTGCCTGCTTTAAAGAAAATTAAGACTAGATTAGATTATGCAGAATATGGAGGAGCACCTCTTTTAGGTGTAAAAGGGTTAAGCATAATTTGCCATGGTAGTTCTAATGCCTATGCGATTCAAAATGCTATTCGTGTAGCTTCTCTCTGTATTAAAAAGAGGATGGTGCCAGCTTTAGAGGAGAGTATTAGTGTGCAGAATAGTCAAGATAAGTAGGAAAGAAAAGAGAAAGTCGGTGAAGTTGATGGTTAACAAGCTTCGTGCAGTGGGGATTGTCGGACTTGGTGCCTGGCTACCGGAAGAAAAAATTACGAATCATGACTTAACGAAATTAGTAGATACATCTGATGAATGGATTTTTACACGTACAGGTATTTCGGAACGACGTAAAGCTGCTGCTGAGGAGGCGGCTTCGGATTTAGGAACAAAGGCCGCGCAAAAAGCTCTTTTGTCGGCCCAAGTTAAGCCGGAAGAGGTAGACTTAATTATTGTCGCTACGGTAACTCCGGATATGTTTTTTCCTTCCACAGCTTGTTTGATTCAGAAAAACATAGGGGCAACTAAAGCAGTGGCATTTGATTTATCAGCTGCTTGTTCCGGTTTTTTATATGCTTTAGCTGTGGGGAATCAGTTTGTGGCAACCGGGGCTTATGATACGGTGCTTGTGGTAGCTACGGAAGTATTAACAAAAATGGTCAATTGGGAAGATCGCAATAGTTGTATTCTTTTTGGTGATGGAGCTGGAGCCGTTGTTTTGCAAACTGTGGAAAAGGGTACCGGTTTTTTATCTTTTGATTTGGGTGCGGAAGGTATGGGAGCGGAGCTTTTAAAAGTTCCGGCCGGTGGTTCTCGTCAACCTGCCTCTTTAGAAACAGTACAAAACAAGGAGCATTTTATCATCATGAATGGTAACGAGGTCTTTAAATTTGCCGTAAAAATAATGGGTGAAACGTCTATTAAGGTTTTAGAAAAAGCCGGTTTATCGCGCGAAGACCTTGATTGTTTAGTACCTCATCAGGCTAATACACGCATTATTACTGCGGCACGAAAAAGATTGGGGCTTTCTGCTGATAAAGTCTATGTTAATTTAGATAAATATGGTAATATGTCTAGTGCTTCAATTCCGGTAGCTTTAGTGGAAGCAGTAGAAAAGGGGTATATTCAAAAAGGGAGTATTGTTCTTTTGGTAGGTTTTGGTGCAGGTTTAACGTGGGGCTCTACAGTAATGAAATGGGTAGTGTAGGGAGGGGGAGAATAGATGATTAAGACAAAAGTATGTGATCTTTTGCAAATCAAACATCCCATCTTGCAAGGAGGTATGGCCTGGGTAGCTACAGCTGAATTAGCTGCTGCTGTATCCGAGGCCGGGGGCTTGGGGCTAATCGGGGCTGGGAATGCTCCGGCCGAGGTAGTACGCCAGCAGATTTTACAGGTAAAAACTTTGACTAAAAAACCTTTTGGGGTTAATGTTTATTATCTTTCACCTTTTGTGGAAGAAGTAATTGAGGTTGTTTTAGAAGAAGAAGTACAGGTTATTACCACGGGGGCCGGTAATCCCGGTAAACATATCCCGAAATTAAAGGAGAGAGGAATTAAAGTAATTCCCGTTGTTTCTTCAGTAGCTTTAGCTAAACGCATGGAAAAAACAGGTGCCGATGCTTTAATTGCGGAAGGAATGGAATGTGGAGGACATGTTGGGGCGTTAACGACGATGGCTTTTTTACCTCAGGTTGTTGATGCTGTGGACTTACCTGTTATTGCGGCCGGAGGAATTGCCGATGGTCGTCAGTTTGCTGCTATTTTGTGTATGGGTGCTCAAGGTGTCCAGATGGGAACACGTTTCATTTGTGCGGCCGAATGTACTGTACATGATAATTATAAACAGGCTGTGCTTAAGGCTAAGGATAGGGGAACTGTACTTACCGGATATAGTGGACATTATGTGCGAGTCTTAAAAAACAAATTGACCCGCGAGTATCAAAACTTAATTAAAGAAGGAGCTAGTGAAGCGGAATTGGAAAAATTAGGCATAGGGAGGTTGCGGGCTGCGGTAGTAGATGGGGATGTACAAATGGGTTCGTTGATGGCTGGTCAAGTAGCGGCCATGGTGAAAAAAATTCAACCGGCCGAAGAGATAATAGAGGAAATTATCACTGTAGCTGAGCAGGTTTTACAAGAAAGTAGGAAATTATTTGGTTAAGGAGAAGAATAAAGATGAAAAAAAGAAAAATTGCTTTTCTTTTTCCCGGCCAAGGTTCTCAATATGTAGGGATGGGGAAGGAATTATTTGCCCAATTTTCTGTAGCGCGCCAAGTGTTTCAACTTGGAGATGAGGTTTTGGGATATCCTTTTAGTATCCTCTGTTTTAATGGACCGGAAGAAGAATTAAAATTAACTGCTAATACACAACCGGCTATTTTACTTACTAGTGTTGCGATACTTAAGGTAGTAGAAGAGTATGGCTTACGACCTGATTTTGTTGCCGGACATAGTTTAGGGGAGTATACGGCTTTAATTGCAGCTGGTTCGTTGACTATTCGTGATGCCGTTTGGTTAGTTCGTCAGCGTGGAATTTTTATGCAAGAGGCCATTCCGCCGGGAGAAGGAACTATGGCTGCTATTCTTGGTTTGGAAGCAGATAAGGTTCTCGAAATTTGTGCTGAAGCTGCAGCGGTAGGTGTGGTGGAACCTGCTAATTATAATTGTCCGGGGCAGATTGTTTTAGCAGGGGAAACTTTAGCTGTACATAGGGCTGTAGAATTAGCTCAAGAATATGGAGCTAAACGGGCTTTACTTTTACCGGTGAGTGGACCGTTTCATTCTCGTTTATTGCAAGATGTCTCTCCTAAACTGGCCAATATTTTGGAAAGAGTAATTATTTCGCGGCCGTGGGTACCGGTAGTTGCTAATTGTACAGCAGATATAGAAACAACGCCTCGCGAAATCAAGGTTAATTTGATTAAACAAGTAAATACAGCTGTGTTATGGCAGCAATCTATAGAAAGGCTTTTAGCCGAAGGGGTGACTACGTTTATTGAAATCGGCCCGGGAAAAGTTTTAACCGGTTTGTTAAAAAGGATTGATAAAAACGTAGAAATGTATAATATTGAGGATAGAGAAACTTTGGAAAAGGTTATTTTATTCTTTAGGGAGGTGAAAGAGAATGCTAACTGAGCAAGTAGCTTTAGTCACAGGTGCTTCCAGGGGTATAGGTAGAGCAATAGCTATAGCTTTGGCGGAAAATGGAGCAAAAGTAATTATTAATTATAAAGGAAATAAAGCGGCGGCAGGCGAAGTAAAAGAGATAATTAGACAACGTGGTTCTGTGGCAGAGCTCATGCAGGCTGATGTTTCATCTTCTGGGCAAGTTAAGGAGATGGTCAAAAAAGTTTTAGAGAAATATGGGCGTTTAGATATTTTAGTGAATAATGCAGGGATAAATTGTGATACTTTAATTATGAGAATGAAAGATGAAGATTGGGAAAAGGTTGTACAGACAAATCTTACGGCTGCTTTTTATTGCTTAAGAGAAGTAACGCGTCCCATGATGAAGCAACGTTCAGGTAAAATTATTAATATAGCTTCGGTGGTAGGGCTACATGGTAATGCCGGACAGGTAAATTATGCTGCAGCGAAAGCGGGTATAGTCGGTTTAACGAAAAGTGCTGCCAAAGAATTAGCTTCACGTGGTATAATGGTTAATGCCATTGCCCCCGGTTTTATTGATACGGATATGACTAAAAAATTGCCTAGCGAAGTACAAGAAAAAATTGCGGCCCAAATACCTTTGGGGTGTTTAGGTAAACCTGAAGATGTAGCTCAACTTGCAGTTTTTTTAGCTAGTCCGCGGGCTGATTACATAACCGGACAGGTTATACCGGTGGATGGTGGTATGATTATCTAGAAACAATTTTTTATTTTGCAGAAGGGGGGTGAAGTCATGGGTGATATTATGGATGAATTTGTAAGAATTAGGTCTCTGATTGCAGAGCAATTAGGCGTAGATGAGCAGGATATTAATTTGGAAACTACATTTGATGACCTTAATGCTGATTCTCTTGATGTTGTAGAGTTAATTATGGCTTTAGAAGAGGAGTTTGATATGGAAATACCTGATGAGGATGCTGAAAAAATTAGAACCGTGGGAGATGCTGTAGAATATATTAAAGAGCAGCAATGATTTTTTATGGTTTAGATATGATGAGGACAATGGCTCCGTGGTAAACTGCTACGGAGCTTTTGTCAAGAAACAATTATTTTGTAGTAAATATTGGGGGCGTTAGTGTGAAATTACCTGAGCTACGGATAGGCAGCCTGAAGCCTGTTTTGCCAATTATACAGGGTGGGATGGCGGTAAGGATATCAACATCGTCACTAGCTGCTGCAGTAGCCAATGAAGGCGGTATTGGGATTATTGCTGCCAGTGGGATGTCTGTTCAAGAATTAAGAGAAGAGATCCGGCGGGCACGTGCTCTTTCTGCAGGGATTATCGGTATAAATGTCATGTATGCTGTTTCAACTTTTGCCGAATTATTTAAGACGGCTTTGCAAGAAAAAATTGATTTAGTAATCTCTGGGGCCGGTTTTTCCCGTGATATGTTTGCTTGGGGTAAAGAAGCTTGCGTTCCTGTTGTGCCTATAGTGTCTTCAGTCAGGCTAGCTAAAATTTCCGAAAAGCTTGGTGCACAAGCCTTAGTTGTTGAAGGAAAAGAGGCTGGGGGGCATTTGGGAACTACTTCTTCTGTGGCCGAAATTGTTCCCGAAGTTAAAAAAAGTGTTAGTATTCCGGTCATTGCGGCCGGAGGTATTGTGGAAGGAAAAGATATCGTTAAAGCGTTTAAATATGGTGCTGATGGGGTGCAAATGGGGACTCGTTTTGCGGCAAGTCAAGAATCTAATGCAGCTCAAAAACTGAAAGATTTTTATGTTAATTTGAGCCAGCGTGAGTTTGTGCTTATTGATAGTCCTGTTGGTTTAAAAGGAAGAGCTCTTAAAAATGAATTTACGGAAAAGCTTTTGGCCGGAAAGGTTCTTCCTACGCGTAAATGTAAGCAGTGTTTAAAATTATGTCAAGGCAATTTTTGTATTATGACCGCATTGCAAAATGCGCAACAGGGAAATTTAAAAGACGGTTTGGTTTTTATTGGTGAATCTATTGCTAAAATAAAAAAAATAATGTCTGTAAAAGAGATTATGCATTCTTTGCTTAAGGAAATAGAGGCTTCTTGACGAAAGGGGACAAAATTATCTTTTAAATTTTTGTTTGAGGTAGAGGTGAAATATGAAAAGAAGAGTTGTAATTACAGGGATGGGTGCAGTTACGCCTATTGGTAATACGGTGGCTGATTTTTGGCAGAATTTGATTCAGGGGAAATCAGGTGTAACTCGAGTTTCAAGAATTGACGTGGGGGATGTTCCCACACAAATTGCCGGAGAAGTTAAAGGTTTTCAACCTGATTTATATATGGATAAAAAAGAAATGAGACGGATGGATAGGTATACGCAGTTTGCCATTGCCGGGGTGAAAATGGCTTTAGAAGATGCGGCTGTAGATATGTCTGAAATGCCTTCGGAGAGAGTAGGGGTTGTTATTGGTTCAGGAATTGGGGGCATGGAAACATTAGAAGAGCAGATGGAAGTACGGCGGGTAAAAGGACCTAATCGTGTTAGCCCTTTTTTTATACCAATGATGATTAGTAATATGGCGGCCGGGCAAATTGCGATTATTTTTGGAGCAACAGGTCCTAATTATACTGTTGTTACGGCGTGTGCTTCTGCTACACACGC
>DUTO01000086.1 GCA_012842035.1 Clostridia bacterium
GTGTTGTGTATACTATATTCAATTTTATTATATAATAACGGCGATGAAGGGAAACTGTTATACTAAAACGTGGTACAGAGAGTCGGAGGAGGTGGGAACCGGCACACGTAGTTTAACCAGGCTCGTCCCGGAGTTACTTATTCGAAAAAAGTAGGGTAAGTCGGTAGCAAACCGTTATTTTGCTAGAAGGAAGAGACCTTTTAATTAGGTAATTAGGGTGGTACCGCGGGAGTCCTCTCGTCCCTGATGGTTTAGGATGCTGTCATGGACGGGAGGTTTTTGTTTTATGGCTACAAAAATGACATGATTTAGTTAAAAAAATAATAAGAAATAGGAGTGTACCTAGGGTTCCGATTGCTTTTTGTAAAGCAGTGACCGTGACCAAGTGGTACAGGCGGGAAACCGCTACACCGTGGGGATAAAAGACTCAAGCGGATAGGTTCTATTTTTGAACTTAGACGCTGTTTTTTTATAAGATTTTTTAAGGGAGGTGTTAATTGATGAATGGGGCTGAGTATATTGTCAAGTTTTTAGAGAAAAAGGGCGTGGATTTAGTTTTTGGTTATCCGGGGGGCGCTGTTTTGTTTTTGTATGATGTTTTAGGGCGTTCTTCTATTCAGCATATTCTCACGCGACATGAACAGGGTGCCATTCATGCCGCCGATGGTTATGCGCGGGTTACCGGTAAAACAGGAGTATGTTTAGCTACATCGGGTCCCGGAGCTACTAATTTAGTGACGGGAATTGCTAATGCTTATTTAGATTCTGTGCCGATTTTGGTTCTTACCGGTCAGGTAGGTGTAGAAAGTATTGGTCGTGATTCTTTTCAGGAAGCAGACATTGTGGGGATTACAATGCCCATTACTAAACATAATTATCTTATTAAGGAAATAGATGCTTTACCGGAAGTTTTGGAAGAAGCTTGGAAAGTAGCCAGGGAAGGTCGTCCGGGACCGGTGCTTATTGATATTCCTAAAAATGTCTTTACAGGGACTGTTGATTTCCCCGAGGTTCTCTCTAGTACGCGCAAACAGAAAATCCCTTTTAAAAATGGTTTAAATAAACAGTTGGGGAGAATTGTGGGGGTTTTAAAAAAGGCGCAAAGGCCGCTTTTATTTGCCGGAGGTGGAGTAGTTTCCGCCGGGGCAGAGGAGGAATTAGCGGAGTTTGTCAAGTATAGCGGCATTCCTGTAGTTACCTCTTTGATGGGTAAAGGAGTAATTCCGGAAAAAGAGGGCGGTTCTTTAGGGATGATTGGGATGCATGGGCAGCCTGTAGCTAATTTAGCTTTGAGTGCTTGTGATGTTTTAATCGCTTTAGGCACAAGGTTTAGTGATCGGGTTACCGGAAATCCACAGCATTTTCTAACTGATACTTGTATCATTCATGTAGATATTGACCCGGCCGAATTATTTAAAAATGTACACATTGACCTTCCCGTAGTGAGTGATGCGAAAAAGTTTTTGCAAATGCTTTTACTGGCTTTACGGGAAGCAAAGGTCAGTTTTACATTAAATTCTTGGTGGGAACAGATTAAAGCTTGGGCTCAGGAATATCCGCTTGCTTTTACCTCGGGTTCTCTATTAAAACCCCAGGAAGTAATTAGAGAGGTGGCTCGGCAGGCTGAAGATGAGCCGATTGTTGTTACTGATGTAGGACAGCATCAGATGTTTGTGGCGCAACATTATCCTGTACAGGGGAAAAGAAGTTTTGTGACTTCCGGTGGTTTGGGAACAATGGGGTTTGGGCTTCCCGCTGCTATGGGAGCAGCCTTTGGCCGACCGGGAGAAACGGTGATTCTTTTTACCGGTGATGGTGGTTTGCAGATGACAGCGCAGGAATTGGCCGTAATTGCCCAATATCAGCTTCCGGTGAAGGTATTTATGCTTAATAATTCATGTTTAGGGATGGTCAGACAATGGCAAGAACTTTTCTTTAATGGGCATTATGCGCAGTCTGTCTTTACTAGTGGACCCGATTATCTTAAGTTAGCTGAAGCTTATGGAGTCAAGGCGTGGCAGATTAGTAAGCCGGAAGAAGCCAAAGCTCTTGTCAGTAAAGCCCTGCAGCATCCGGGGCCTGTGGTAGTGGAGTGTATTGTGGATCCAGAGGAAAATGTTTTACCGATGGTTCCGCCGGGTGGAAAGCCAAATGAGATGTTAGGGAGGTGGCATGGTGAAACACACATTAGCCGTCTTGGTTGAAAATCGTCCCGGAGTTTTATCTCGTGTAGCTGGACTTTTTGCGCGCCGTGGTTATAATATTGAAAGTTTAGTGGTGGGAGAAACAGAAGATAAGACTGTTTCGCGAATAACCTTAGTTGTTGAAGGGGACGAGAGAGTTATTGAACAGGTGAGCAAACAGCTAAATAAACAAGTTGAGGTTATTAAAATTCAAGATATTACTAACGAGGAAACAGTTGAGCGGCAGATGCTTTTAATTAAAGTTTCTGCAGGTCCGGAGGATCGTCAAGAAATTCTGCAGCTTATGGAAATTTTCCGTTGTCGAGTTGTGGATATTGGCAGACGCTCTTTGATTATTGAGGCTACGGGAGATGAAGGAAAAATAGAGGCGATTATGCAATCTTTAAAACCGTTTGGGATTAAGGAATTGGTCAGGACGGGTAAAGTAGCGATGGTGAGAGGGGCAAAATAAATAATTAAAATAAAAAATAGAAATGAGGAGGTAATTACAAATGGCTAAAGTGTTTTATGACCATGACGCTGATTTAAAGAATTTAACAGGAAAAACGGTGGCTGTCTTAGGCTATGGCAGTCAAGGGCATGCTCAAGCACAAA
>DUTO01000087.1 GCA_012842035.1 Clostridia bacterium
AGTAATGATTAAATGGCCGAATGACCTGTTATATAGAGGTAAAAAACTATGTGGTATTTTGACGGAGCTAGGTGCAGAAATTGAGGAAATTAATTATCTGGTAGTCGGAATAGGGCTTAATGTTAATCAGCAGGCAAAAGATTTTCCACCTGAAATAAGGAAGACTGCTACTTCATTAGCTTTAGCTTCAGGACGTTCTTGGCAAAGGGTCGAACTTTTGCGGGCGATTTTAGAGGAATATGAAAAACAGTATCAAATTTATTTGCAAAAAGGATTTGCGCAAACTTTACTCTTGTGGCGAGAACTTAATGTAACTTTAGGTCAAGAGGTTACGGTTAGTACTAGGGAGGAAAGTTTTGTAGGGATAGCTGAAGATATTAATGAGGCTGGCTGTTTATTAATTCGTAAAGCATCCGGAGAACTGGAAACTTTAATTGCCGGAGACGTTAGTTTGCGGGGCAGTTTTCCTAAAGATAGGGATTAGAATATTGTATACTTGCAGGAAAAGCCGGAGATTATCTGGTAAACGAAAAAAGTATTGATATAATATAAATGGTTATGGCAAAATATTGGGAAGGAGTAGTAGTATGTGGGATGAAGAAAATTTACAAAAATTAAAAATAGCTAAAGATAATTGGGAAACAGGAACAGTTGAAAAAGCTTTGGTTCGGTTTAAAGAAAGGCAAGCAGAGTTTCATACCGGTTCCGACATTCCTGTGGAACGTCTTTATACTCCTTTAGATGTGCCAGATTTAGATTATGAAAAAGATTTAGGGTTTGCCGGTGAATACCCTTTTACACGCGGGGTGCAGCCGACATTGTATCGCGGCAGGCTGTGGACAATGCGACAATATGCTGGTTTCGCTACCGCCGAGGAGTCTAATCAGCGTTATCAATATTTATTAAAGCAGGGACAAACAGGTCTTTCCGTGGCTTTTGACTTACCGACCCAAATAGGTTATGACTCTGATGACCCCATTGCCCAAGGGGAAGTGGGGAAAGTGGGTGTAGCGATTGACTCTTTGGCTGATATGGAAGTGCTGTTTAAGGGGATTCCTTTAGATAAAGTAAGTACATCGATGACCATTAATGCACCGGCGGCATTACTTTTGGCCATGTATATCATCGTTGCCGAAAAGCAAGGTGTCAATATCGCCGAGTTAAGAGGCACTATTCAAAACGATATTCTCAAAGAATATGCGGCTCGGGGCACTTATATTTTCCCTCCGGCTCCTTCGATGCGCTTGATTACGAATATTTTTGCATTTTGTGCTGAGCAGATCCCGAAATGGAATACGATTTCTATTTCCGGCTATCATATCCGGGAAGCTGGGGCTACAGCTGTCCAGGAAGTAGCTTTTACCTTGGCTGATGGTATTGCTTATGTGGAAGCAGCACTTGCGGCTGGGATGAACGTAGATGACTTTGCCGGACGACTTTCCTTTTTCTTTAATGCTCATAATGACCTGTTTGAAGAAGTAGCTAAATTTAGAGTTGCGCGTAAAGTTTGGGCCAAAGTGATGAAAGAACGCTTCGGTGCTAAAAACCCTCGTTCTTGGAAGTTGCGTTTTCATACTCAGACCGCCGGTTCAACTTTAACGGCCCAACAGCCCGATAACAATATTGTCCGGGTAGCCATTCAGGCTTTAGCCGCTGTTTTAGGGGGGACACAATCTTTACATACAAATTCGCGTGATGAAGCTTTGGCTTTGCCCTCTGAGGACTCGGTTCGGATAGCTTTGCGGACACAACAGGTTATCGCCTATGAATCCGGGGTTAGTGAAACGGTAGACCCTTTAGCCGGTTCTTATTATTTGGAAAAGCTAACTTTAGAAATTGAAAAGCGGGTTTTAGCTTATTTGGAAAAGATAGATGCTTTGGGTGGTGCAGTAAAGGCTATTGAACAAGGCTATATTCAGAAAGAAATTGC
>DUTO01000088.1 GCA_012842035.1 Clostridia bacterium
CACCAAGGCGAACTGAGCATGGACGCGAATTGAGCCCGGTCGGCATTACTCCGAACCAAGCTCTAGAACGTTCTGACCATAGCTATAAATACCCGAGGCAGTACCTGGCTAAAACTAAACGGAGCACGGAACGGGAAACGTACCTCTTCCCCAGTCCATGAAAAGATGCTGTACCGTTTCTCTGTTCCATTGCGAAAGTCTAGCTAAACAGACTTACGAAGATGAGGTCGAGAAAGCAAAGGTACTGACAGGACGTCAGTACCATACCCGAATCAGGACAAGGATGTACTGTTGAGGGTGGTTTGCTTTCTCCCGAACCAAGTACTAGTCTGTTCTAAATGAAGCACGGAACGGGAAACGGTACAGCATATTTTTTCATTATCGACGACGCAAAGCCTTAGGCTTTTGTAAAATTTCACTCCAGATTACAGCCTGTTTTAAATCAACCCCTGTAAATGACGAGCCCTTGGAACAAACCACCTCAGGTTTAGCTACAGATATAGATACTGGTCTTACCAGATCATCTGCAGCAATTTCAGCTACTGAGACAATCTCTTCAGCTACTGCTTCAGGCTCACTCAACAATTCAGACGAAAAATTCTGCTCCTTTTGCTTTTCCCCTACTGGCTTTTCTCCCCCAATAAACTCTTCCTCATCCTCCGGCATAAACTTTTCTACGCCCAGCATTTTCTTAGCAAAGTCTTCAAGACTATCCCAATCCACTTCAGGTTCTTGCTCTTCACTGAATAAAGCAGGGTCATCCTGTAAAGGTGCTGGCTCCACCTGTTGACCTCTTCCCTCATTTTTTTTCCTAGAGGACAAAGACTTTTGCTTACCTTTTTTTCGATCGTCAATAGTTCGATACACAATAAACAGAAAAATTAAAAATCCAATTAAGTCTTCCAAGGGGCTACCCCCTTTCTTTTAAGCTTAAACACAAATTGCCCTACTTTTGCTCAGTCCCCTCGCCATGCCCTGTTTGCTTCGCTATTGAATCCCGCATCGTCGTATCAGCCAAAATATTTTGCAATTGATAATAGTCCATTACACCTAATTTGCCTTCTCTAAGTGCCTGAGCCATAGCTTGAGGAACTTCGGCCTCTGCTTCCACAACTTTAGCCCGCATTTCCTGAACAGAAGCGAGCATTTCTTGTTCCCGAGCCACCGCAAGAGCACGACGTTCTTCAGCTTTAGCTTGGGCAATACGCTTATCAGCTTCGGCTTGGTCAGTTTGTAATTGTGCCCCGATATTACGCCCCACATCTACATCAGCAATATCGATCGAAAGTATTTCAAAAGCCGTTCCTGCATCAAGACCTTTATTAAGCACTGTATGTGAAATTAAATCCGGATTTTCTAAAACGTCTTTATGTGATTCAGAACTACCTACTGTAGTGACTATACCTTCACCTACCCGAGCGATAATTGTTTCCTCTCCGGCCCCTCCCACTAAGCGATCAATATTCGCTCTCACTGTAACTCTGGCCTTGGCCTTAACCTCAATCCCATTTTTAGCCATTGCCGAAATTTCAGGAGTTTCAATTACCTGAGGATTAACACTCATTTGGACTGCTTCCAAAACATTACGACCTGCTAAATCAATAGCCGCAGCACGTTCAAATGGCAAAGGGATATTAGCTCTTTCCGCCGCAATTAAAGCATTAACTACTCGATCCACATTTCCTCCCGCTAAATAATGAGCTTCTAACTGATTTGTCGTCACATTTATTCCTGCTTTATCTGCTTTAATCAAACTATTGACAATGAGTGCGGGCGGTACCCTTCTGAAACGCATCCCAATTAAAGTAAAAATTCCAATCTTAACTCCGGCAGCTAAGGCCGAAATCCATAAACCAAGAGGTATAAAACTAAAAAATACGGACAGAAAAATAATAATTAAAGCTATCATAATCACAAAAGCAAATGGACCCATTAAAACTCCCCCTTTTTACTTTATTCTTGTGCAGAACGAACAATCAACCTGATTCCTTCTGCCTGAACGACCTCAATTCTTTCTCCTTTAGGGATAAACCCTCCATCTGTAACTACATCAAGTTTCGTGCCATCATCAAGCAACACAGTACCGGAAGGTCGTAAGATAGTAAGTGCTTCTCCTTTTTTCCCCACGTAAACACTCAAATCTTTACTCTGGGGAATATACCCTTCCTCCTTTTTATATTTAGTTCCCAAAACTAACCGATCCCAAAACTTTCTTTTCGTCAAAAATTTCAAACTGAATAAAACTAAAACAATGGTACCGATAATGGCCAAAACTAAAGAAATTACTCCTGCTTCCCAACTAGGGGCGGAAAGAACAATACTCACCACCAAACAAATTATTCCCCCCAGACCTGGTAAGCCAAACCCCGGAACAAAAATCTCTACGCTTAATAAAATTATACCCAAAAGAAAAAGCAAAATTGCTTCCCAACCTGTAAAACCTGCCAAAAGATGACCTCCAAAATAAAGAATTAAAGAAGAAATTCCTACAAAACCTGCTATGCCCCAACCCACTGTGAAAACTTCAATAATTAAGCCAGCAATCCCTATCGTCAAAAAGAGAGGGGCCAAATAAGGATTAGTCACTACCCGCGTAATTTTTTCGGCTACAGATAATTTAGCTTCGATAATTTCAGCATCATTTAACTTTAAAGCTTGTAATAATTCGGCACGACCTTGCACAATGTAATCAGTATAACCATATTCTTGGGCTTGCTGATAAGTGAAAGTTAACAACTTTCCTTTGGCAACTAAGCCAGGGATCTCTAAATCTCTATCGGCCATGGCCATAGCTATAGTTCTATCTCTACCGTTCTTTTCGGCCGTTGTTCCCATCTCCGCTGCCCAATAAGAAACAAGTTTTTCATCAGCCTTTTCATTACCCAATCTAGGCTCAGCATCACCTATTGTGGAACCGGGAACCATCGCTATTTGCGGACAAGCTAAAGCAATATAAGCACCGGCCGAAATAGCCCCACCCTTAACTAAAGCCATTGTCGTAAGGGGACTATTACTTATCGTCTTTTGAATCTTTTCGGCAGCATCAATTCTTCCTCCCGGAGTGTCTATTTCTAAGAGAACTAAATCTACTCCCAACTTCTCCGCCTCTTGATAACTTCTCGCGATAAAACTAGCCAACCCCGGCTCAATAGTCGCTTCTACAGGAATAATAAAAACCTTAGCCCCGGGAACAGCGAAAACACTTGAAACTAATAGACCTAAGAGAAAAACAAAACATAATATATTGAAAAATACCTTTTTTTTCATTAACTTTCACCATAAACTATTTTTAATTATAACTCTATCTTACCACATAATTTACTTTTTCCATACCCTAATTTTAAAACATAAAAAACAACCTCTTTTTCTCAGGCTGTTTTTTATGTTAATTAAATAAAAACACTCTCCACTTATCTATATTTTCGCTTTCTAGCCGCTTCCGACTTCTTTTTCCTTCTTACACTTGGTTTTTCATAGTGTTCTCTTTTTCTAACCTCAGCAAGAACACCAGACTTCTGACAGGTACGTTTGAAGCGACGGAGTGCACTGTCGAGAGATTCATTTTTACCAACTTTCACTTCGCTCATTTATTTTCCCTCCCTCCACTACGACCGTCTGCCAAATCTCTAAAAATGAACTAACTGCACATTTAATAAGTATTATACTAAAACAGCAGGAAAGGGTCAAGAAACTAACCTGCAGGCCAAGTCATCTTCCGACCGCCTAACAAGTGAAAATGCAAGTGTTGTACTGCTTGCCCTCCATCTTGACCACAATTGTTTACGACTCGATAACCATTCTCCAAACCTAAATCTTGAGCCACATTACGGATTACACCATGCAAATATCCAATTAGTTCCAACTGTTCTTCTTTTACTTCGGCCAAACTCGTAATGTGTTCTTTGGGAATAACTAAAACATGTATAGGAGCAGTAGGATTTATGTCATGAAAAGCCAAGACTTGCTCATCCTCATAAGCCTTTTTACTAGGTATTTCGCCACGAATAATTTTACAGAAAACACACTCTTTCATAACTGTGCACCTCCTTTACGTACACTTAAACAACCTCACTATCATTGTATCGAGAAAACTTCACCGAAACAATAGTTTTTCTCTACTCTTTTTAATTGAACCGGAATAACCTGCCCACGCGGTGCGTCTGGAAAATAAAAGCGGACTTTAAGATAATTGGCACTACTTCCTTCCCCAATACAATCCGCGACTTTTTCTTCTACTAAAACATTTACGGTTCGTCCTAAAAATTTTTCTGCATATTCTTTCTCCAATTTTTCTCCGAGCCGAATCATCTGCCTGCTGCGTGCTTCTTTTATTGCATAAGGCACCTGGTCCGAAAACTTGGCCGCCGGAGTCCCTTGACGCGGTGAATATTTAAAAACATGCAATCTGCTAAAAGCAACCTTTTCCACAAAATCTAAATAGGCTTGAAAATGCTCATCCGTTTCACCCGGAAAGCCTATCATTACATCTGTGGTCAAAGCAATCTCCGGTATCCTTTTTCTAATTTCTGTAGCTACCTCTAAATATTGCTCTGTAGAATAAGGTCGCCGCATCGCTTTTAAAATTTGGTCATGACCACTTTGTAATGGTAAGTGAAGATGAGGACAAAAATTCGGATATTCCTGCATTAATTCTAATAGTTCCCTACTTACTTCCATCGGCTCCAAAGAACCCAAACGCCACCGTACTTGGGCGCTAAGCGGAAGTAGCTTTTTTAAAAGGAATACTAAGTTTTTTCCCGAACCCTGTTCCTGCCCATAAGCACCCAAATGAATGCCCAACAAAACTATTTCTTTAAATCCAGCCTCAATAAGCCTTTTCGCTTCAGCCAAAGTATTTTCTAGAGAACGACTACGCACAGGACCACGAGCATAAGGAATAATACAATAAGAACAAAACTGGTCACAACCTTCCTGGATCTTTAAATAAGCCCTAGCTCGTTTTATGTTTTTTTCTGTTTTAAGCTCATCAAATTCTTGCCCCCGCTGATACTTACGTACAAAAATTAAGGGAGTTTGTTTCTCCCGGCCAAAGTTTTTCTTGCTTAACAATTCTTCGACCAAATCAACTAAACGACTTTTTTCGTTTGTTCC
>DUTO01000089.1 GCA_012842035.1 Clostridia bacterium
AGCTTTCTTGGAATTGTTGATTATTTCCATAACCCGAGGCCATTTCTCCTTAACTTGAGCAAAGGATACTACCGGTTCCGGGGGGATAACGTCTTCCTCTTGCACCTTCACGGGCTTAACCGGCTTCTTCCTTTTAGGTGCCGTCTGCATCACTTGAACAGCATTATTCTCTGCCTCTGTTTTAATTGTTTTATCCGCTTCTTCCGGCACTTTATGCTCAACCTGTTTTTGCGGACAAGTGGTAGTACGATAAATTAAATTAATTAATGTTGTTTCCAAAACAATTCTTAAATTTTTATACCAACGACTTTCGCTTTCAATTTTTACTAATGCTTCGGTAACCTCAGTTAACCAAACTGCCCCTAACTGTTGCCCTTGTTTCATCATCTGTTCCTTTTCCTGGACTTGGATCAAAACCAAGTTAGATTCTCGACCACAGACTTGCAATAAAAGCAGCTGATGTAAGTATTCTAAAAAGTCTTTCAGAACCTGTCCCGGCTCGATCCCTTCCTGCAAGATTTCATCAAGTACCCCTAAAACCTTAGCCGTATCTTGCTCGATAACCGCCTGCAGCAAAGCAAACAAAGCCTCATGTCTCACTAAGCCCATTACTTCATAAGCAGTTTCTAAAGTAAGCCGTTCATTCCCTAAAGAAAGACATTGGTCCAGAATACTAATCGCATCTCGCAAACCGCCTTCCGCTTTTTTCACAATCAGCGTCAGGACTCCTTCTTCTGCTGTAATACCATAAGTTGCTAAAATCTCTTCCAAGCGCTCCTGCATCTTCTCCGCCGTTATCTTTTTAAAATCAAACCGTTGGCAACGGGACAAAATTGTAGCCGGAATTCTCTGTGGCTCTGTTGTGGCCAAAATAAACAGAACATGTACAGGTGGTTCTTCTAAAGTTTTCAACAAAGCATTAAAAGCTTCTGTGGTCAACATATGTACTTCGTCAATAATATAGACTTTATACTTCCCTTGGCTAGGAACAAAATTTAACTTTTCTTTTAATTCGCGAATTTCTTCAATGCCACGATTAGAAGCCGCATCTATTTCTAAAACATCAAGGGAACGCCCTTCCTTAACATCTACACAATTAACACACTCATTACAAGGTTCTACCCCTTGAGGATTTAAACAGTTGACTGCTTTAGCTAAAATTTTAGCCGTGCTGGTTTTCCCCGTTCCTCGCGGCCCGGTAAATAAATAAGCATGAGCTATACGCCCTTTGGCTAAGGCATTACACAAAGTGTCTCGAATATGGTCTTGCCCCACCAAAGCGGCAAAATTCTCCGGTCGCCATTCCCGATATAAAGCTTGATAAGTCAACTCCTTTTCTCCTCCTTCTTCTTTAGCATACACAAAAAGCGACCCACAAAGCAAGTCGCTTTTTCTGCAAATTAAAAATAAATTAATGACCGTGCACCTGCCTTTGAATGTACCTTCCAAGCGTTACGCTGATAGTTAGCTCTAACCAGGTTTCCCCACGGCACACGAAAGGTTTTGCTTACCGCTGCTTCCTTCCG
>DUTO01000090.1 GCA_012842035.1 Clostridia bacterium
ACAGAGGACTATATGATGGTTCTTTTTCTGCCGCCCATACAGTAATGGAAACAAGAGAACTCTTAGGCACTCTCTTCCATTATCCTCATCCTCAGAATATTATTTTTACTAAAAATATTACGGAAAGTCTAAATCTGATCATTAAAGGACTTCTCCAAGCGGGAGACCATGTTCTTGTTTCGGCCCTTGAACATAATGCCGTCATGAGGCCTCTTAGTTCTCTGCAAAAAAAAGGCATCATAGTTGAACAAATCCCTTGCTCTCCAAAAGGCTTCCTAGCCATAACCAATGTTAAAAAACTGCTCCGCCCTACAACTAAAGCCATCATGCTCACTCATGCTTCCAATGTCTGTGGCACAATCTTACCACTGCAAGAAATTGGTCGCCTTTGTCAAGAAAAAAACATCTTTTTTATTATCGACAGTGCCCAAACAGCAGGCTTTTTAGATTTAAACTTTACTGAACTGGGTTCGGCGGCCCTTGCTTTCACCGGTCACAAAGGGCTCTTGGGACCTATGGGTATAGGAGGATTGCTCATTAATGACCAACTCGCCCAAACTCTACCTCCTCTAATTGAAGGAGGTACAGGTAGTTTCTCGGAACAAGAAATTCAACCCGAACATCTCCCTGATAAATTTGAAGCCGGAACTTTAAATATTCCGGGTATTTATGGTTTAAATGCCGCTTTAAAATATATCCTCCAAAAAGGCATTACTACTATTCGCGAAAGAGAAATTGCTTTAACTAATTATTTTCTGCAAAATATTAAAAAAACTCCCGACCTTGAAATTATCGGACCGCAAGAAGCAAAAAATAGAGTGCCCATCGTTTCTTTAAATTTCCCAGGCAGGGACAATGCCAAAATTTCTTCTCTCCTGGCCGAAGACTTTCAAATTATGACCCGTTGTGGTCTGCATTGTGCACCTTCGGCGCATAAAGCTTTAGGCACCTATCCACAGGGCACGGTTCGCTTCAGCTTCAGTCACTTTAATACTGAAGAAGAAATAAATTATACGCTTCAGGCTTTACAAAAAATCTGCCAAAACTACCCCTCAGTGTGAATTATATCAAAAATGCTCTCCATACCAAAACCGGTTACTTTTTGCTCTAATTTCTTCTTTATTTAATTCTCGCGGCCACTTTTGTTCCCGTTGCCCCTCCCGCATCGCCGCGGCTAAATGAGCAAAAATATCTTTATTCGTTTTTTGCAATTCTTGAATTAACTCCTTTATTTCGGCCCTTTTGGTATAACCATCAAGGGCACAAGGACTGGGCAGAGGTTCTATGCCCAGTTTTTTTATAAACCCTTTAATCTCTTTTTCCCGCAGATAAACTAAAGGTCTAATCACCGTAACCCCGGTTCTTTCTAAATACGTTTTCGGTAAAAAGGTGGCAACCTGCCCCGCATATAAAATGCTCATTAAAAAAGTTTCCACGGCATCATCATAATGATGGGCAAAAGCAACTTTATTAAACCCATGTTCTTGCGCGTAATTATGAATAATGGCTCGCCGGAAATAAGCACACTGCGCACAGGGATTCTGAGTAGGATGATGCAAAATTTGCTCCGCAAGTTCAGCTCGCTGTACTTGATAAGGAACATTTAAAGTTTCGCATATCTGGACTAACGAACGCCACTCTGTTTCCTCTTTATTTTTAAAACCCAAATCGACTGTTAAAGCCTCCATCTCTACGGGAAAAGGCACATGCTTAATAAAGACGGTCAAAGCATATAAAAGAAAAATGCTATCTTTCCCCCCTGAAAGCCCGACCATTACTCGATCTCCTTTTTCTAATAAATCGAATTCAATTACCGCTCTTTGTAAAGTTCTAATCATGCCTTTGGGCAACGTTAAACGCATCTAAAATCTCTCCCACTCAACTTAAAACAAACATTAATTTTTAATTGCTTCACAACGACAAATTGGATAACCTTTTTCCCTAAATTTAACTTCATATTCTGTTAATATATTGCCGGTATAGCCAGAATGATGCAAGTCATAAGCTATTTTCTGTACCGAAAAATCTGCGGCTATAAATTGTTCTAAAGAATACTCAAAAAAATCAAGGCTATCTGTTTTAAAATGAATTGAACCCTTCTTTTTCAGTAGCCTCTTATATATCTGCAGAAAAAAAGGGTTAGTTAAACGCCTTTTCTCATGTCGTTTTTTCGGCCACGGGTCACTAAAATTTAAATAAATTCTCGCGATTTCCTCCGGGAGGAAATATTCAGGAAGCCGGGCTACATCTAAATGTAGGAAACACAAATTAGGTAGTCCTTCTCTCTCCCTTTTTCCCGCTTGATGAATAATTTCCGGAACTCGCTCCACACCAATAAAATTAATCTCCTGATGTTGACGAGCCAACGTCGTAATAAATTTGCCTTTCCCCATTCCCAGCTCTACATATAAAGGTTTTTTATTTCCGAAATATTCCTGCCATTTACCACGCAAAGATGGGGCATCCTCTAACACAAACCCAGGCATTTCCCGCAATTTTCCCTCAATACCAGGCTGACGACGTACACGCATGGAAAATACCTCCTCTGTCTTTAACTCCCATTAAAATAATAAAGGTTTTTTCTCTGCTAAGCAAGGTCTTAGAGAACTAATTTATCCAAGGTTCGATGAATTTTTTCAAAAACAAGACCTGCCAAAAACCACGCCGGTATATAATCTAAACGAATCAACCCCTGAAGATGATAAGGAGTAACCTGACGATAGTCCCAAGGACAACGCCCCAAAAAACTCATCAGTATCCACCCAGTAAGATATTCTAATGATAAAATAATAATTACCCAAATCCCACCGCGTAAATACCAAGGTAAATTATCTATCTCGTCATGGACTGGTTCTAAAAAAACAGCTAAGCCATAAATAGGAAACATCCATAAATATGTAAAACTGGACAACATTAAGTTTCCCTTGAGCAAAGACCCTAAACCTGTCCATAATATTTCCATAGTCCAACCTAAAAGTCCATAAATCACAAATCTTTTCGCCATGCTATTATTTTAAGTAAAAAAGGACAAAATCATACTCTCTTTTCCGGCTAACTTTAAAAAAACACCCTATTAATAAGGTGTTTTTTTCTCCATATTCATCCAGCGCATCAACAACTGCCGTGCCAGCTTTTGAAAAGCAGGAGTCTTTAACATTTCTAGTAAATTATTTATTTGTTCTTCATTTATTTCTTGCAAAATAGCGTGCTCTCCCCCCGCAGCCATTATTTCCTGTTCCTTTGTTTTCACGCCCGCAATAATTTTTAATACAGAATCAAGCTTAGTTGTTCCTTCATCTAATAAGGTCCGTAAACGTGCGCACATCTGATGAACATTATTAATCTCCTGAGAGATTACTTCTAAGTTTTCTAAGACAAACGTTTCCTGCTCTGTCGTAAAGTCTTGTGACCCTCCTCTCATTCCTTCCCCTCCCCACTTTTTTAAAGAGATCTCATTATGTAGTTTAAGAGGCGCAATTAAAATGCGCCTCCCTTAAACTTAATAACCATAACCACCAAAGAAACCAGGGAAAAGTAACAAAATTAAAATTACTAAAAAGAAGATGCCAAAACCACCACGTCCGGGATAATAACCGGGATTACTAACTTCGGTCATTTTTAATACCTCCTCCATAATCTTTATTTTTACTTGGCAACTTAACTTCACTAGTTTTTTAATAACAAGGGCCAAAAGGACGGAAAATAAAAGGGAAAATGCAAAGGATAAGTAGGATAATAAAAATAATCCAAATCCAGTTAAAACCTCCATAAGACGAATCAATATTAGCCTGTTCTTCTAACATCATAACTACCCCCTTTCCTGTTAAAAAGTCTTACTGTCTTCTTGGAGATTACCTTTTTCGCTACTTTCTATTTCCACTTTCTTCTTCACTGCTGAACTGGACACCCCTATTCCCGGGAAAAACAGCAGTAAAAAGATAATTAAAAAGGCAATCCCAAAAGCTTTAGCATAAGAAATTTTTATTCCTAAAAAGGAGATTTCATTAGGTTGTCTCTCGGCTCGCTCTTTTTCATGTTCTGCTTGCTCTCTTTCTTTTTTGTCCTCTTCAGGCTGATACCGTATTTCCTCTTCTTTAGAAAGCCCTTTATAAAAATAATACTTGCCGCTAGAATTAATCATCCAACCCGACCTCCCTCCTCACCTCATCCTCAACTCTTGTTTATTCTATGTTTCGGTCTGAAATTTAGTGACATCGCTCTCCCTTACCAATACATTAATCAGGAACTGACGCAAAATATTTTGAAAAACCGGACCTTGTAAAAGCTCTAAAACTTCATCAACAGAATCTTGCGAAGTTTTTAAAGAAGCAAGCTGGGCTTGAGGTTCACGCAGTCTTCTTTTTTCATTTGCTTGCACTATCTCCACTATTTGCAGAAAACTTTCCAACTTATAAATAAGGTCATCAAAAAATGTTTTAGCAAATTCTACTTGACCTTTAACTTCATGAAGTCTTTCTTCCGTAGTAGTTAAATTTTTAAGCAATATTTCACTAATCTGGGCAGTGGGGCAACCATTCCCTTTTGCCTCTTTTTTTTCTGTTTCTTTTTCTGCCTCTTTTTCTGTTTCTTTTTCGACTTCCACTTGCTCCGGTAACTCTAAAAAGTCGTTTTCTCCTTCTACCACTTTCTTTTCTTCTACTTTTTCTTGATCCGGTATATCAGCACCATAATTGTAGAAATTATACCTTGGTGGGAAAAAACATACCCCCGGTCTCCGTTCCGATCTTTTATAACCATCATACCTAAATTGCAAACTGGTCAAATCAATTCACCTCTTTTCAAAACTTTATTCTTAAAAATTTAGGAATACGTTAGGTGGTTTTTTTGTCCAGTGGCAATTTAAATAAATCAGTAATATTTAAGTCATTCATTTCTAAGGCTTTTAAAAATAACTCTTGAGCAGCTTTTTGTTCTTCTTTGCTTAAAGCTTCTTCCTTTTGAAAACGATGCAAAATTTTCAAAGCATTTTCTCTTTCTTCTCCTTCTAAGCCCAGTTTATTAATAAACTCCTCCTTTTCCGCTTCATTCATTTTTTTAAGCATCTCCACAATCTGGGGCAAATAATTTAAAGCTTGAAGAAATTGCTGTACTCCCATTTGTTTTTCGCCACCTTTTTTCTCTCATCTCCTTTATTATTATGTTAAAATAACAAAATAGGTGCATGACTAAAAAATGAGAATATGCTATGGTATATACACAAAGTTTGTCTGCACACTACAAGGAGGTATTTTGTTGCCAAATTCCCAACAACAACTTTGTTCGCCTCTTAGGTTATTTGGAACCTTTTTCAAAATAGGACTTTTTGTCTTTGGGGGAGGCTATGCCATGCTCCCTTTAATCGAACAAGAAGTAGTAACTCAACACAACTGGATGTCTGAGGAAGAATTTATTGACATGCTTGCTATTACCCAGTCAGCCCCAGGGCCTGTTGCTGTTAATGCTGCTATTTTTATCGGCTATAAAATGATGGGGCTAACCGGAGCTATAGTCGCTCTTTTGGGAGCAATAATTCCCTCCTTTACCATTATCCTCCTTTTGGCAACTTTTCTAGCTGCCCAAAGTGAACACTATTATCTCCAGCGTTTTTTTGCAGGAGTTAGACCGGCTATTATCGCTTTAATCTTAGGTGTAGGGTTAAAAACAGGTCGCAAAGTTATCCGCTCTTCCTTTAGTTTAGTTCTGGGAATTAGTGCCTTAATCTTACTCTTAGTTCTTGATTTACACCCTATTTTACTGATCCTACTTGGCGCTCTGCTCGGAGTTCTCTACAGCTATTGGCACAAAAAAAGGGCAAAGGAGGTCTCCTAAAAAATGCTCTGGCTCCTTTTTAAAACATTTTTCTTAATCGGCCTCTTTGGTTTTGGCGGCGGATATGCCATGCTCCCCTTAATCCAAAAAGAAATAGTTTTTAAACATGCTTGGCTTACGGCTCAACAATTTGCTGATATTATTGCCGTGGCTGAAATAACTCCGGGTCCCATCGCTATTAATACCGCTACTTATGTTGGTTATCAAATAGCAGGGCTTACTGGCTCCGTTTTTGCTACTTTAGGTGTAGTTGCCCCTTCTTTTATCCTCATTGCTACTTTAGCCAACATTGTTTTAAAAAATAAAAACAACCCCTATTTTCAAGGGGTTTTTCGTGGTCTACGTCCTATTGTTGTTGCTCTCATTATTGGTGCGGCTATCAACCTGGGCTTAAATACAATTTCTACGGCCTCTAGCCTTATCTTAACTCTGATCGCTTTAGCCCTTTTCTCTTTGACCAAAATTCATCCCATCATCCTACTCTTAGGCTTTGGTTTTTTAAATGTTTTCAGCGGCATATTGTAAAAATTATTTGCTCTGGTTATAATTAACATATAATCAAATGAAATGGTGATAAATATGAAACAAAAAAAAATATACCAAATTAACGAAATAAAATCAAAACTACATCCCGTTTTTGAAGCTGCCCCTGTATATCGCGCTATTTTGTTTGGTTCTTATGCCAAAGGGAACGCAACCGAGCAAAGCGATATTGATATTGTTATTGACAGCAAGGGCGAACTTTTAAATATAGATTTCTATGGTGTATTGGAAGATATTACAACACAACTTAACAAACGTATAGATTTGTTTGAAATATCCGAATTGAGCAGAAGCGCAACAATTTGCTCTACAGTAGAACGAGAGGGGATTCTCTTATATGAAAAATAAAGATAGAATTATCCTGCAAAAAATAATTGGCTACATTAACGATGTAACCGAATACATAGATGAGCTTTCCTTTGAGCAATTTATGACAGACAAAAAAACAATTTCTGCTTGTGCTTTTACCGTTTCCCAAATTGGTGAACTAGCGAACAATTTAAGCTTACATACACAGGAAAAACATTCCGATATCCCTTGGAAAAGTATTAGAGGGTTAAGAAATAGAATTGTTCATGACTATGAAAACATTAATTTTTTAGTGCTTTGGGGAACAATTACAAAAAGTTTACCTGAACTTTTAAATCAAATCAATAAAGTTTTGGACAGCAAAGTTGACAAAGATTAAACAAATATTTTCGGCACTGTTTAAAAAACCACGTGCCCCAATTATGGGGACGTGGTTTTTTAAATCTTATAATACCATTTTAATAACATTGTGGTAACCAAAACTATTCCGCATAAAATTGCTGCAAACAAAATTAAATATAATAAGATGTTTTTGACTTTTCTCCTGTTTCTCATGCTCCAACACCTCCAAAAAAATAGCTACAAATCTATTTCCAATATTTCATCCTCTCCAGTGGCCAATACGTAAACAGTGCTTTACCCTTAACGCTATCCAAATCAGCATAGCCCCATTCATGTGAGTCATAAGAACGATTACGATTATCACCCAGAACAAAAATTTTTCCTTCCGGAACCTTAACTAAAGGATATTCATATTGTATAGGTTCAGCAAGATATGGTTCTACTAAAGGTTCATCATTAACATAAACTTTACCTGCCCTGATTTCTACAGTATCGCCGGGTAAAGCAATAAGGCGCTTAATTAAATCATCTTTCAAGTGTGATTGTTCCGGAGGAGCAAAAACAATCACTTCCCCCCTTGCTAAACCTTTAAAACGATGTGTTACCTTCTCCACAAAAAGCCTGTCCCAAGGCTGTATCGTTGGTACCATGGAAGGAGTAGGGACTACTCTACTATCCAGAATAAAAGTTCGAATAATAATCACTAAAACTAGCGCTATTAAAATAGTAATAACCCATTCTTTAAATTCCTGTTTATTTATCTTCATCATCCCACCGCTTCCCTATCAGACTATCTATCTCCTTCTGAATTCGACCATAGCCGGCCCAATCACCGGCTTTAATTTTTTCCCGACCTTCTCTGTGTAAATCCACTAAACGCATAAATAGTTCTTGAAAAGTATCCTCATGCACAATTATACCACTTTCTGCTTCTGTATGCTCTTCCGGAGAGGAAAGAGCATCTTTACCGACATCACCTCCAAAAATACTTACCAAGGCTTGCTCCAAAGTATCCTCCATGACAATAGTATCCTTATAATAAACAAAAACTTTCTTCAACTGAGGATACTTATTTTGTTCTGCTTCAATATATAATGGTTCAACATAAAGAAGCGAACCGGCAATAGGATATACCAATAAATTCCCTCGTAAAACCCTACTACCACCTTGTCCCCAGAGGGTCAACTGACTAGAAATTTCCGAGTCTTGATCAATTAACGACTCTACTTGTGCTGTCCCCGGTATCTGGACACCTTTAGGGAATTTATATAAAAGCAATTTCCCATAATTATCACCATCAGAACGTGCCGCCAACCAAGCAATCATATTTTGCTTGCGAGCCGGGGAAAAGACCCGCATTAAAATAAATTCCTCTTTTTCTTCACCGGGAAGGCGAATAATACTGTAAAAAGGTTCCTGTACCTGTAGTTCGCCCCAATATACCTCCCGCCCAAATTCCCATCTATCTTCACGGGTAAAAAAGACTGTTGGATTCATCATATGATAGTCTCTAATCATCAATGATTGTATCGTAAAGAAATCTTCCGGATAACGAATATGTGCCCGTAAATCTTGCGGGAAATCTGCACTACTCTTAAATAAAGTAGGGTAAATCTTACTATACACTTTAATTATCGGGTCCTCTTGGTCAAAAACATAAAAATCAACTTCCCCCGAATAAGCATTGATAACAATTTTAACACTATTACGCATATAGTTAAAACTGCCCGCTTCCCCTACTGCTTGCGAATAAGGATACTTATCTGTAACCGTATAGGCATCCAACAAATAATAAAGATGCCCATCCTCACCTAAAACCAAATAAGGGTCTTGGTCATATAAAAGGAAAGGAGCTATTCTTTGGACACGATCCATAATATTACGTGTTTCCAAATACTGACTCTCCGGTGTAATATAATCAGATAACAAATACCTGAACTGTTTTTCAATAAAATATTGCTGACTTTACGTGATAAGCAGTTTAGGTATTTATTATCTGATTATATTACACCGGAGAGTCAGTATTTGGAAACACGTAATATTATGGATCGT
>DUTO01000253.1 GCA_012842035.1 Clostridia bacterium
CTCCGTTTGGACCGATCAGACCGGCGAGTTCCCCCTCTTTCAAGGAGAAATTTATATCTCTGATCGCATTCTTCTCATCTGTGTAACCGGCTCGTTTAATTTGGATTTCTAACAGTTGCTCCAAGGTAACCCCTCTTTATCAGGTGTTTTTCGTTTTATTCTAGCGAAGCAGAATAAAACCCTGCATTTCATTTTCTTGACCCCCATGTATCTAAACTACAAAGACCATTTTGCCTGATATTTCAACTTGGATCTTATGCGTTTTTTGCTTTTTAAAAATTTCTCTTCACTGATATGACAGTAAGCATTCGTAAAACCCTGCTGCGGCAGACGAACAGATTATCCGAAATTATAGCACGACCCATCATATATTAATTGTAACTCAAGCCTGACCCCTGTTTTGAAGAAACTTAACAAAAGGATGTTTGGACAATCTGGCTTGTGTAGTTAGTTCTTGGTTACAGAGGATTTCTTCCGGCGTACCGATGGCAAGTAGCCTACCATTAACTAGTAGAGCAACCCGGTCAGAATATGCCCATGTCAAATAGGGATCATGAGTAACCATAATAATAGATGGATTAATGCCACAGGATTGTGAGAGAAGATTGGACATTAATTGGCTTGTATGAGTCGCATCCAGTGACTTACAGGGTTCGTCCAGGATCAGCAAGGAAGGTTGACTACTCAGTACTGTGGCAAGGGCTATCAATTGTCGATATGAACGGGATACAGAGTGGGGATGGAGTTTCTGGATTTTTTTTAGTCCTAAATTTTCAATGATTGGCTGGCATTCGGCTGTGGCCTTTTCCCACGAACAGTGACGCTTTGTTTTTAAGCTCCAGATAATTTCTTTGTCAATTCTTTCATTAAATATCTGATCGTCCGGGTTTTGAAATAAGATTCCAATATTCTGAGCCAGTACTGGTACGGGCACTTTTGCTGCATCCTGTCCCATAACTATTACCATTCCTTTTTGCGCTTTTAGCAAACCGATAAAGTGTTTAAGCAGGGTGGTCTTACCTGCCCCATTTGGGCCCATGATAGCCAGGGTTTCTCCGGGAGTTAACTGAAGGTTAATGTCTTGGATCCCTCCGCCCTGGATGTATTTATAGCATAAGTCGCGAGTACAAACTACATCACGGTTTCCTGTCGTTACTGTGCTATTTTCTCTTTTGAGACGATGGGAAGCGGACAAGGCAATGGAATGCAGACACTCCGGCACGAGAGAGGATTGTTTGTGTGTTGCAAGAGCTGAATCACTGGCAATTATCTTCCCATTCCGAAGAATAATAAGACGGTTGCCATATGAAGAAACATAATCAAAAGAACGTACGGCTATGATGATAATCTTACCCTTGTCAGCTATAGTTTGTAATAGTTTTAATAGATTGTCAGCAGCATCGGGATCCAACTGTTCAAAGGGTTCATCCAATAGTAAAATAGGGGGGTCTTTGATAAGGGCAGTTACAATTGTCACTATCTGCCGCTCACCACCGGATAGGGTATTCATTTCCCGGCCTAGTAAATCCGCTATGTCAAACACATCGGCTATTTCCTGAACCCGTTTTTCTATTTCTGCAGGAGAAAACCCCGAGTTTTGAAGAGGAAAACTTATCTCTTCTTCAACCCGGGGAAAAAGATATACTTCCGCCTCCTGTAGGACAAAACCCAGCAGCGGTGACTTGTTTGAACCGCCTAACTTATCTCCATTCAGGAGGATTTGGCCGCTAATTTCTCCCTCAATAATGTCGGGCATCAGTCCAGCTATACATGATAGCAGAGTAGTTTTACCGCTACCATTCCCACCGACCAGAAACAACAGTTCACCGCCAGTTGCTTCCAAGTTTATATCAGTCAGTGCTGCTTCCTTTTTACCAATATATCGAAAAGATAGGGACTCAACGCTTAGCTTCATGAGTTCACATCCTTCAGCAGTGAGCAAAGCGCCAATATATAGCTATACTGAGCAATAGGCTGGAACTGAAAAAAAGCAGCCAGTCAAGCCCATTCCACCTCTCCTCAAGGACTTTTCTTTGACCGGTATAGCCACGAAGGTACAGGAGTTGGGCCATATAATATGCGCGGTTGATGGACTGAATAATCACCGGAACAATCACAGCGATATAAGCCGCTATGCGTCCCAACAAGCGGTCATGGTAGTCTAGGCCTCTGGCGGCTTGTACATCGAGTGTGGTTTGCATTTGGTTACGCATAACTGGCAGCCCAGATAACATAAGGCCAAATATGATCCCCAAATCAGGATGCAGGCGCCCTATATAATTGATCAATTCATGGCTGCTGGTAGTAAGTAGCATAAGATTAGCTAGGAGCACAATACCAATTAAGCGCATCCCTATCCTGGTAGCGTACTCCAAGCCTTCCAAACCGAAATACCACCAATAGGTTAGGTTCTGCGGATTTACCAAACTATGGATCAGTAGCATTAATAGTACAATATAGATGAACGGCAGTAGTCTTTTAATGAGGTCTCCAAAAACACCGGCCAAATAGGCTAGCAAAAAACAGAGCACTATCCAAAATACCATCTGCCATAACTCAACCGTAAATACCACTGCAATCAGTGCCAGACACATTGCAGCAAACTTTGCTCCGGTGTGCAACGCTATTTTCATGTTATTTTTACGGTGTCAGGACAATTTAACTCCATATCCTTGCATAGTGGGCGGAAGTTTGCGAACTATAAACATAATTAAATAAGCACTTAGTAATTTATCTAGCAAGTTAGCTGGAATTCTTGCCAAAAATGCAGATGTAAAAATCCCCATATCCTGGTGCATAAACATGGCGTAGAGAATATCAATTCCACCCCCGGTGACCCCTCCGAAGAGATAAACTGCAATCGGGGCACCGATAATAGGAGCAAGAATGGCCAGAATCAAGCCAGCCAGCAAAGGGGTAACGTAATCAGTAAAACCGCGGCTTTTTGCTAGAAAACCGACAACTATACCTATAACTGCATTCACAAGACCGAAGGGAATAGAAACTGGATCTGTTAATAAGCCCTGGAATACATTACTTAAAAGTCCGGTCAAAGCACCTAACCAAGGACCAAGCAGCACAGCACTCAACATAGTACCGATGCTATCTAAAAAAATTGGGAGCTTTAACGCGCCGGCTAACATCCCGCCTACAATATTAATCACAATAGCTACCGGAATCAGGGTCAGTATAAAAGTTTTTTTCATTTAATAAAGGCCTCCCCAATAATTTACGCTCTGACACCCAGGAATTCTAAGATACTGACACGGCTTTGTTCCAGGTTTTCTTCGTTCACTCCTAGGAAGGCGATATTCAGCTTCTTTTCCTTTAATAACTCCTGCAGCAATTTCATAAACACCCCTGATTCAGCGCGAGATTCCAAAGGATACTGCATCAGGTTCTGGACGCAGCTAGCCGTAAGCTCCCCTCCCCAATTACCGTCAAAACTACACGTAATTGCACAGCTAGGACTTCCTTCAATACCTAGTATCGGCCCCACAGGTATTGAGCAGCGCAGGTACTCTTCAAGTTGGGCTGCTACGCCACAGGCCAGTTCTCTACAATGCTGATGATAAAAGGGATTATCATACTGGCGCCTGGCTTGCCCCCAACGCTGGAGTCCGCCATGACACAGCTCAGGACAGGGTAGTTGGAGAATACCATATCCTTTTTTGAGCAGGGGCATAATGATTTCTTTGCTAACGTTTGAGTAGTCGATCGAGCTTTTTACTTTTGAATAGGGGTTTAATAGGCAATGTGACACTGGAATGATCCGTATGTTGTCCAAATTTTCACCTCCTTCGATTAGGCTCTAGTGGTCAGAGCTAATATTAGTATAAGATAACAAATGGATATATTGCCAATGAAAAATAGTTATGATTATCCTGTGTTCAGATTGAAGGGGTCATTTGTCGAAAGGGCCAGGCGTGTCCTTGCGCCCCTTCTGTGATACAACGGACATCAAGTGAAAGGGAATAATTCTGGATATTCCATTTCCCTTGACGCTTCCTGTCATATTCCGTAATATTAGAGGAAAGGTTTTAAGAATAAGAAAAAAGCTGA
>DUTO01000091.1 GCA_012842035.1 Clostridia bacterium
CATGAGTGAAGATGATAATTTTGTAGCTTTAGCGAGAGTTGTCAAAAATGAGGAAGCCTAAAAAGGCTATTGCCATTATCCCCAAAATAGTGTAAGATACAATCTAAATTGAGCAAATAGGGGGAAAAGAGTTGAAAGTTTTAGTAATTAATTGTGGTAGTTCTTCGCTTAAATATCAATTATTTGATATGGAGAATGAACAAGTAATGGCTAAGGGTTTGGTAGAAAGAATCGGTATTCTGGGTTCTGTTTTAACTCATCAAGCCGGTGATAAAAAAAAGATAAGGGAAATAAAAATACCTAATCACGAAAAAGCAGTTTCGTTAGTAATGGAAGCCATAATTGATCCGGAATATGGAGTTCTAAAATCAATGGATGAAATTGCAGCGATTGGACATCGTGTTTTGCATGCCGGTGAAGACTATTCCGATTCCGTACTTATGTCCGCAGATGTGATGAAGTCCATTAGGAAAAATATTGAGTTAGGTCCGTTGCATAATCCCCATAATATTACAGGGATTGAGGCATGTAGGCGTCTCCTGCCGGGAGTGCCCCAGGTGTGTGTTTTTGATACTGCTTTTCATCAAACAATGCCGCCGGAAGCTTGTTTATATGGTATCCCTTACGAATATTATCAAAAATATAAAATACGTAAATATGGTTTTCACGGTACTTCGCACCGCTTTGTTTCGGCTCGGGCGGCTCAACTTTTAGGGCGTGCCGTGGAGGGTTTTAAAGTCATTACTTGTCATTTAGGAAATGGCTCCAGTATTGCCGCTGTTAAGGATGGCCAGTGTGTGGATACGACGATGGGTTTAACACCTTTAGAAGGTTTAATGATGGGTACACGTTCCGGAGATTTAGACCCCACCGTAGTTACTTTTTTAATGAAAAAAGAGGGTTGGAGTTGTGATGAGGCTAATGACTTTTTTAATAAAAAATGTGGTGTGCTTGGTCTTTCCGGTGTAAGCAGTGACTTTAGAGATATTGAAGCAGCAACTGCAAAAGGTAATAAACGAGCGAAGTTGGCTTTAGACCGATTTGCCTATGTAGTTAAGAAATATATTGGGGCGTATATAGCAGTTTTAAATGGTGTTGATGCCCTAGTCTTTACAGCAGGTTTGGGAGAAAATTCTGCTAGTATGCGCGAAAAAATTTGTCAAGATTTAGATTACCTGGGGATAAAAATTGATCCGGAAAAGAATAAAGTACGTGGTCAAGAAGCACTTGTTTCCGCTGAGGCATCTCCGGTCAAGGTTTTAGTTATTCCGACGAATGAAGAGCTGATGATTGCCCGTGATACTTATGAAATTGTCCAAGAAAAAAAATAAATTAGTTTTCGGCAAAAATGCTGGATTAAGCACTTGCCAAAGGGATTTTTTTGTCATAGAATAGAACATAAATATTAAAGGAATTTGGCGAGGAAAGGGAAAAGTAAGCGATTAAGTCTTAGTGAGAGAGCTGGTGGTGGGGTGCAAACCAGAAAGACTAAGCGTTGAATTCCGCCCTGGAGCAGAAGGTGAAGAGCCTTCCGGTTATCCGACCGTTATCCGGAATAACAAAGTGGGTTTTTAAAAACCAAGTAGGGTGGCAACACGGGAATAAACTCTCGTCCCTAACCTGAGAATAAGGTTAAGGATGAGAGTTTTTATATTTTAAAAGGGGGAAGAAAAATGCAGGAAAAGCAATTATTAATGATTCCGGGACCAACGAATGTACCTAATAAAGTTTTGCATACACTTGGTGCTCCAGCTGTGGGGCATCGTACCCCGGAATTTTCACAAGTCATTAAAGAGGTTACAGAACGTTTGCAAGCTATCTATCAGACAAAGCATGACTTATTTATTTTAACTTCTTCCGGGACAGGAGCCATGGAAGCGGCAGTAGCTAATTTTGTTAATCCCGGTGATAAAGTTATCGTGATGGAAAACGGTAATTTTGGGGAACGGTGGGTCAAGCTGAATATGCGTTATGGAGCTGACCTAGAGGTGATTTCCGGAGTGTGGGGAGAGCAGGCTAGTCCGCAAGCTCTCCGGGAAAGAATAGAAAAAGATGTACAGCAAGAAATTAAAGCAGTTTTTGTTACTCATAATGAAACTTCAACAGGAGTGACTAATGACATTAAAGCTTTAAGAGAAGCTTTAGGCGACCATCCGGCTCTTTTTATCGTTGATGCCATTAGTGGGATGGCTGTTTCTCCTTTGCCTGTAGATGAATGGCAACTTGATGTGGTGGTCAGTGGCTCTCAAAAGGCGTTTATGATTCCACCGGGACTGGCTTTCATCAGTGTGAGTCCTAAGGCGTGGGCGGTTAGTGAACAGGTGACCACACCTCGTTTTTATTTTGATTTACAAGCGGCACGTAAATCTTATGTAAAATTTACAACGCCGTATACTCCGAGTACCAGTTTGATTCTTGCTTTAAGAGAAAGCTTAAAGATGATTGAGGAAGAAGGACTGGAAAATATTTATCGGCGTCATGACTTTTATAAAACATTAGTAAGAACAGCGGCAAAAGCATTAGGCTTAGAATTGCTCACTAGTGAAGCAGCAGCATCGAGTGGAGTTACGGCGATTAAAAAACCGGATAATCTTGATCCACAACAGATTACCAAGATTATGCGGGAAAAACATCGCGTAATTATTGCCGGCGGACAAAATAAATTAAAAGGACAGATTTTCCGGATCGGCCATTTGGGCTATATTGATGTTAATGATATTATTGTGACCATTGCTGCTTTAGAAAGAACGTTAAAAGAATTAAGCTGGGAGTTTCAATTAGGTCAAGGTGTAGCTGCTGTGCAGGAGTTATTATTGAAAGGGGAGAAGTAAGATGAAAATACTGATTTGTGATAAGGTCTCGGAAAAAGGCATTGAGATTTTACAGCAAGACCCGGAGAACGAAGTTGATGTAAAATTAAAGTTATCAGAAGATGAGATTTGTGAGATTATTCCGCAGTATCATGCTGTTGTCGTGCGTAGTCAAACTAAAATTACGGAAAAAATATTAGAAGAAGCGAAACAGTTAAAAGTTGTAGGTAGAGCAGGGGTCGGTATTGACAATATTGATGTGGAAACCGCTACTTTAAAAGGGATTGTAGTAGTTAATACGCCGGATGGTAATACGATTTCCGCAGCTGAACATACGATGGCCATGATGCTTGCTTTAGCACGTCATATTCCACAGGCTGACCAATCTTTACGGGAAGGGAAATGGAATCGTTCTCAGTTTGTGGGTGTAGAATTACGGAATAAAACTTTAGGGGTCATTGGCTTTGGCAAAATCGGTTCTGAAGTAGGAAAGCGTAGTCAAGCTTTTGGCATGAAAATTTTAGTTTATGACCCTTATGTCAATCAGGAAGTTGCGGAAAGAGCAGGGGTGAAAGCTGTTTCTTTAGATACTTTGCTGCAAGAAAGTGACTTTATTACGGTGCATATGCCTTTAACTTCGGAAACAAAACATCTCCTTTGTGCCCAGCAGTTTGCCAAGATGAAGGAAGGGGTACGTATTCTTAATGTAGCCCGGGGTGGCATTATTGATGAAGCGGCCCTTTATGAAGCTATTATGAACAAAAAAGTAGCCGGAGCCGCGTTAGACGTTTACGAAAAAGAACCCCAGACCGAGAGTCCTTTGTTTGCCTTACCGGAAGTAATTGTTACCCCGCATTTGGGGGCTTCCACAGCCGAAGCCCAAGTTAATGTAGCCATTGATGTCGCTCGGGAAATTCTGCGGGTAC
>DUTO01000092.1 GCA_012842035.1 Clostridia bacterium
ATTGTGGCTAATATTAACCCCTACGGAAAAGAGCCAGAGATACAAGAGAATTGGGAAAAACCAATAGATTTTATCAAGCAGGAATTGCAGACAAGAGGTATAGCGATAGATGAGTATGGGCATAGTCGGGAAATGCGGGAAATTTGGATCAGGGTTAATGAACAGATGAAGCAGGAGAGAAATGAGAGACGAACCTTAGCGCAATTTTGTGCACATGTACAGACATCTGAAAAAACAGAGGAAACACTACAAAAAGAAGAACCCCCGCAGGATAGATCTGTTGGTCGGGATCGTTAATTTTTTTATTTTAAAAATAAAGGGAGGGATAATAAAATGAAGGCATATTTAAGCAATACATTAGAAAAAACTATAAAAAAATTAAAAGGTGAGTATGACCGGGAAGCTAAACTTGAGCTTGAAGTTAAACTTATGCTTGATCGTGAACTTGAGCTTGATAAAATAGAATATTCTTCTGGTCATTATAAAAAAACAGATGACTTATTGGAAAATGCACATTTATATCAGGAGGACTTGGAAAAAATCAGGGAGAAATACAAGTATCATCTTGTGGATGTGCCTTGGTTTGACCTTGATGAAAAAATACATCGAGAAATTAAGCGAGAGAGCTATTGTCGAAAATTTAATCTTACACCTGAAGAGTTAGAATATGTCGCTAAGGAAGTTGAGCAGAGAATTAATGGTGAGAGTAGACTAAAAGAAATTGAATTTCTGATTAGAGATGACAATTGTTCTGTACGTGAACTTGAAGAAGCTGTAAAACTAGAAGAAAAATATGGAAGCAAGGAGCGGGTAACAGAGTTAGCTAAAATGTTAGAAAAGGCGACGGTTAAATCGGAAGAAATTAATCGCGGTAGGATAATCAAAATAACGCATAGAAATGATGTCAAATGGAGTATCGCGTGTAATGTAATGTCTGATATTAAGCTTAATGTTAATCCTCACTGGGGAAAAGCGAGAGAGGCTAAATTTCAAGTTGATTGGGTCAAAAAGCTGAACTTATTGAAAGAAAGACTAAAGGAAAAAGGGATTTACTTAAATAAGCAGTATGAAGCGGATCGAAAGCATGAGGCTGTAATTATGCAAACTTGGCAAGAGATAAACACGGAGATGGAAAAAGAGAGAAATAAGCAGCTTGGTTTTGAAGAACCGGACCTTCCTCCTTTTGATTGGGAGAAATTTACGAAAGAGATAAGTCATAGGCATCCTGATCGTAATCATGCTACAGTTTCCGTTTTAAGAACTGATATAAGTCAAGAACAATTTGAAAAAGCACGTCAAGAGTTTTATGCAAAACAGGTTGAAGAACACAATAAACATAATCCCCGTGGTTTAAAGGATCGTCTTAAAGATGTTGAGAATATGAGACCTGAGAGAACAATAGGGGAAAACAATGCACCTGAGATAGGTGGAAGGTGATTACTCGTTTTTTTGAGTTAAACTTAATTTTTAGAAGGAGAGGGAGGGGCAATGAAAAGATTTTTAACTAATTCTTTTAATCAAGTTATGGGGAAATTAACAGGTACAAACAAGCATGAAGTGGAATATGAATTTGAGATTCCACCCGAACCTGAATTTGAACTTAAACCTCTTGAAGAACTTGAAAAAATTGAATTTTCGCCTCGCGACTATGAAAAAACAAGTGATTTTCGAAAAAATATAAGTTTGTATCAGAAGGGATTAGAAAAAATCAGAGCTAAATATAGGGCTCATGTTTTAGATACATGTTATTTAAATAGTGAAGATTTAATACGCCGGGAAAGTGAGAGAAATAGTTTTTGTAAAAAAGCTAATATTTTACCTGAAGAATTAGAACAAAAAATAGATGATTATTGTCGAAAAAATAA
>DUTO01000007.1 GCA_012842035.1 Clostridia bacterium
GATGTCATAACCGGTTCCCCCCAATTCGTAGATAAAAATTTCTTCCAGTGATAAAGGCAGAAGGTCAAGCAGTACGGGATTTGTTTGTTGTACTGCCTTGAGCAGTTTTTCCTGTTCTCCCCTCATAATTAACAAAAGAACACTGCCCTTTTGTTCATAGTGGAGAATTGTTTCCGGAGGTAAAATGTTTTGCGGGAATTCTGCCGGGACTTCTCCGGCAAAGGCGATTTGTAATTTATGCAGGTCCATTTTAAGATTATCAAGCTCTTTTTCGATTAAAATAGTGCCATTGTGGAGGATGCCCACATGGTCACAGACATCTTCCAGTTCACGCAGGTTATGGGAGGAAACTAAAACTGTAGTTTCGCGTTCCGCCACATCTTGCAAAATTAAGTTCCATACTTTTTTTCGCATGACCGGATCCAGTCCATCTACCGGTTCATCAAGCACCATGACTTGAGGCATGATACAGATGCCTAACCAGAAGGCCACTTGTTTTTGCATCCCTTTGGATAAGCGCACAATTCTTCTTTGCGGGTCTATGGCAAAGACATTTTTTAAAAGTTCGTATCTTTTTTTATTCCAAGTAGGATAAATTTGAGCATAAAATTTAGCTGTTTCCGCAATAGTATATTGAGAAAAGAAATATAAGTCATCGGGAATATAAACCAGGGTTGATTTTACCGTTTGATTTTCATAAACGGGCTCACCGTTAATCGTAATCGCACCTTGATCCGGTCGATAGATGCCGGTCAGGTGTTTAATTAAAGTTGTTTTGCCAGCACCATTAGGGCCGAGAAGTCCATAAATAGAACCTTTACGGACGTGAATATTTAGGTTTGTTAAAACTTTAAATTTATTAAAGCTTTTGTGGAGATTGGTAATTTTAATCATCCTTTTTTTCCTCCTTCTCTTTATAAATAGCTTGAATAGTAGCAATTAATTGTTCTTGCGGTTCATGGAGATAGATTAGTTCGGCCACAATTTTTTCTAATTCATTTTTTAGTTCATCACGCCGCGGGCGAATTATTTTTTGTTCTAAGGGGGCAACGAAATTACCTTTAGCTCGTATGGAATAGATAAATCCTTCTGTTTCCAGTTCTTTATATGCTTTTTGAATGGTGTTGGGATTAATGGTAAGAGTTTGAGCTAATTCGCGTACTGAAGGTAGGCGTTCGTCAGGTTTTAAAGCTCCATTAATAATTAAAGCTTTCATTTTTTCTTTAATTTGTTCATAGAGTGGTTTGTTTCCCTGTCTGTCTAATTGAAACACATAGGCACCTCCTGACTGTACTATAAGTAATAATACAGTTAATACAGTATCATAATATAATTTAAAATTATTTTTGTCAAGCAAAAAAATAATTTAAATAAGTGTTGAATAATTATGCGGGTATATGTATAATTATAAAAAGGTTTAATTTAGATAAGGGAAGAAGTTAATTAAAGAAGGAAATAGATTAAAGGATGGTGTAATTTAGCAATGGTTAAAGTAAGTGTACTTGGGGCTACCGGTTATACGGGCCAAGAATTAGTAAGAATGTTAGCTCTGCACCCGGAAGTTGCATTGGTAGGCTTAGGAACACAGAGTTATGTGGATCGGGCTTACGTTGACGTTTATCCTCATTTGCGGCAAATTGTGGATTTAACATGTCGCCAAACTGATGACCCCTTTTTAATCGAGCAGGCGGAGGTGATTTTTTTAGCTTTACCTCATGGCTTAAGTGTGCCTTATGCCGAAAAAGGTTTAGCCCAAGGGAAAAAGGTGATAGATTTGGGAGCAGACTTTCGTTTGGAAAATCCGGAAGTCTATCGTGCTTGGTATAAAAAGACGGGACCGACAGAAGAATTATTAAAGCAAGCTGTTTATGGTTTACCTGAAATTAATCGGGAATTAATTAAAAAGACAAAGTTGGTGGCCAATCCCGGCTGTTACCCGACAACAGCTATCTTAGCTTTATATCCTTTGTTCCAAGAAAAATTACTGGACCCTAGTTTTTTGATTATTGATAGTAAATCGGGAGTAAGTGGGGCGGGGCGAAGTCTCAAGACTACTTCTTTATATAGTGAGGCTAATGAAGACTTTAAGGTTTATGGCTTGCCTCATCATCGTCATGCTCCGGAAATCGAACAGGAGTTAACCAAAGCAGCCGGAACAGAAGTTACGGTAACTTTTACACCCCATTTAGTTCCTGTGACGCGAGGCATGATGAGTACAATTTATACGAGGCCCTTAATTACTGATATTGATAAAATTGAGGAAGTATATCGAGAGTATTATAGTGAGGAGCCATTTGTCAGGATTTATCCGCAAGGTCAATATCCGCAGACAAAATGGGTACAGGGGACGAATTTTTGTGACTTAGGTTTTTCTTTTGATGCCAGGACACAAAGATTAATTATTATTTCGGTAATTGATAATTTAACGAAAGGAGCTTCAGGGCAGGCGATTCAGAATCTGAATTTAATGTGTGGTTTTGAGGAAACGCTTGGTTTGCCCCAAGTGGCTCTCTTTCCTTGAGTTTGATTAAAAATAAAGAGGGTGATGGAGATGAAATATTTAGTGAAAAAAAATGGAGGAATTACTACTCCGCAAGGATTTAAAGCAGGTGTAGCTCAGACAGAGGTAAAATATAGAGGACGTTATGACTTAGCTCTGGTTGTTTCCGAATGTCCGGCTGTAGGGGCAGGTGTTTTTACGACCAATAAGTTTCCGGCGGCCCCGGTACAGGTTTCCCGTCAGCATTTAGCGCAAAGTGAAAAGATGCGGGGTTTTGTCGTTAACAGCGGTTGTGCCAATGCTTGTACAGGTAAAGAGGGTTTAGCCGCTGCGTATAAGATGGCGGAATTTGCCGGGGAGGTTACCGGTTATCAAGCAGAGGAATTTTTCGTAGCCTCTACAGGGGTTATCGGTAATTTTTTACCACTGGATAAAGTTAAGCAGGGAATCAAAGAAGCGGGACATAATCTTTCTCCTCAGACCGGAACTTTAGCCGCACAAGCTATTATGACTACAGATACAGTTCCTAAAGAGGTCGCTCTAGAGGTAGAAATTGAAGGTAAACAGGTTGTTATAGGGGCGATGGCTAAGGGATCCGGGATGATTCATCCTAATATGGCCACGATGCTCGGTTTTATAACCAAAGCCTTCTGTAGACATTCCTTCGTAATCGCTACATCGGTAGTAATAAAACCGAGCATCGTCGCCATATTAGGATGAATCATCCCGGATCCCTTAGCCATCGCCCCTATCTCTAGAGGTAGAAATTGAAGGTA
>DUTO01000093.1 GCA_012842035.1 Clostridia bacterium
AAAAGTTTTGGTGCGTGTTGATTTTAACGTGCCTTTGCAAGGGGGCAAGATTTTAAATGATACACGTATACTGAAGGTAATACCGACAATTAAGTATCTACGCGAACAAGGAGCAAAAATAATTTTAATGACTCATTTAGGTAGACCGAAAGGGAAGGTTGTTTCGGCTTTGAGTGTGCGTCCTTTGGCAGCTCGTTTGAGTAGCTTATTGGAAGCAGAAGTGCTTTTTGCTGCGGATTGTGGTGGTCCTGAATCCCGTAAGGTAACGGCGGAGATGAAGAGAGGGCAGGTTGTTCTTTTAGAAAATCTCCGTTTTTATCCGGAAGAAGAACAAAATGACCCTACTTTTGCTAAATCTTTAGCTGCTTTAGGTGAGATTTATGTTAATGATGCTTTTGGTACGGCTCATAGAAGTCATGCTTCTACAGAAGGTGTAACTCAATATCTTCCGGCTGTGGCCGGTTTTTTAATGGAAAGGGAAATTTATGTTTTGTCACAAGTTTTAGAGAAGCCCTGCCATCCTTTTGTCGTTATTTTAGGAGGGGCCAAGGTTTCGGATAAGATTTTTGTCATAGAAAATTTATTAAAAAGGGCTGATTATCTTTTAATTGGAGGAGCAATGGCCAATAACTTTTTAAAAGCTCAGGGATATGAGGTCGGTACTTCTAAGTTAGAAACGGAAAAATTAGAGTTGGTCGGCGAATTACTACAAAAGGCTGCAGAAATGGGTGTGGAAATTATTTTACCACAGGATGTAGTTGTAGCTCAGGAGTTTTCGGTCGAGGCGGAAGCAGAGGTTGTCTCTGTTGAGGTTATACCTAAAGAGAAGATGATTTTAGATATAGGACCTGAGACCTTAAAGACATTTGAGCGGGTTATTCAGCAAGCGGGAATGATTGTTTGGAATGGGCCGCTAGGTGTTTATGAGTTTCCTAAATTTGCCGTAGGTACGAATAAGGTTGTGGAAGCTGTAGCTAGTGCTGCAGGAAAGGCTGTGATTGGTGGGGGAGATGTAGTAGCCGCTGTAGAAAAGACGGGGTTGACAGCGAAAATTTATCATATTTCTACAGGAGGAGGGGCTTCTCTAGCTTTTTTAGGGGGCAAAGTTTTACCTGGTGTAGCTGCTTTGTTAGATTAAGGAGAAAGAAAGGAGTTGGCAGAATTGCGCAAACCGATTATTGCTGCTAATTGGAAAATGAATAAGACAGTCCAGGAGGGAAAAAGTTTTAGTACGCTCCTGCCTGCAGATACTTCCCTTTATCAAGAGGTAGAAGTTGTAATCTGTCCGCCTTTTACAGCTTTGCAAGCTGTGGGAGAGGAATTAAAAGGAAAGGGGATAAAATTAGGGGGACAGAATTTGTATCCTATGGAAAAAGGTGCTTTTACAGGGGAAGTTTCTCCACTTATGTTGCAGGATTTGGGTTGTACATATGTGATCCTAGGTCATTCGGAGCGTCGTCATCTTTTGGGAGAAAAGGATGAATTTATTAATCAAAAAGTGAAAGCGGCTTTTGCTTTTGACTTGCTGCCCATTCTTTGTCTCGGAGAGACTTTAGAGCAAAGGCAAAAAGGAGCGACAGAAGAGGTTTGTCATCAACAGCTGCAAGGTAGCTTAAAAGACATTGAGGCTCAAGATGTAGCCCAAATGGTAATTGCTTATGAACCTGTTTGGGCGATCGGAACCGGAGTTCATGCCCGTCCGGCAGATGCTGAAAAGACGATCGCTTGTCTTCGCCAGGTGATTAGTAAGGAGTGGGGTGAGGAAATAGGCGCCGCTGTACGGATTCAATATGGTGGTAGTGTCAAACCGGAGAACATTAGAGAATTTATGAGTTGTGCTAATATAGATGGTGCTTTAGTGGGAGGAGCAAGTTTAAAAGCAGATTCTTTTTATCAAATTGTACGGGGTGCTAGGGAAGGAAGCGAATAAAATGACATATAAACCCGTAATGTTAGTCGTTCTTGATGGCTGGGGTATTTCAGAGGAAGAGGAAGGCAATGCGATTTTTTTGGCGCGCAAGCCTTTTTATAATCAGTTAAAGGAAAAATATCCTCACTGTATTTTAGAAGCTTCCGGGGAAGCGGTAGGACTTCCGGCAGGGCAGATGGGCAATTCTGAAGTAGGGCATTTGAATATGGGGGCCGGAAGGATTGTTTATCAAGAGTTAACCCGGATTAACCGGGCTATTCGTTCAGGAGAATTTAAGCGAAATATTGTTTTAAATCAGGCTTTAGAG
>DUTO01000094.1 GCA_012842035.1 Clostridia bacterium
TAAATCAAAGGAGGGTTTACATTGCTTAATCTATTAATGCTATTATACTGAAAAATCGTTTGTTCTGTCAATAAGGGAAGAAATAGAAAAAAATGAATAGCAGTTGACGATATAGGGGATGATGATATATAATATAATATTTTTGACAGACAGACGTTTTTTTGTTAAAATAGTACTATCAGCTCTCTGGGGATTTGGGAGGTGAAGGGCTATGTTTGAAATTGGGGATAAAATTGTCTATCCTATGCACGGGGCTGGAATTATTGAGGGTATTGAAGAAAAAGAAATTTTAGGAGAGAAACGTAATTATTATGTTTTGAGGATGCCGATAGGGGAAATGAAGGTCATGGTTCCTATTAATAATGCAGATGTAGTGGGAATAAGGAAAGTAATTAATAGTGAAGAAATCGGAAAGGTTTTTAATGTTTTGCAACAAGAGGACTCGCCAATGTCTAATAACTGGAACAGAAGATACAGACACAATATGGAAAAAATAAAAACCGGTAATATTTATGAATTAGCAGAAGTAGTGAGAAACCTTACGGCACGAGATAGAGAGAAAGGGCTTTCTACCGGTGAAAAGAAAATGCTTGATAATGCACGCCAGATTTTGTTGAGCGAATTGGTACTGGCGAAAGAGGGAGAGGAAGATTATATTAAAAATCTTCTCCAACAATATTTAGCTTAAAGGCGTCATTGGGGTGGCGCTTTTTTGCTTTATAGTAGCTTGCTTAAAGAAGAGTGCTTGCGTATAATAATTAAAGCAAGTGGCAAAGGAGGTGGTAAAATGCTAAAAAAAGCAGCTCGTATAGTTATTGCCTTATTTTTTTTGGCCGGAGGTCTTTCTTTAGGCTATGCTTTACTTAATATAAGCTGGCTAATTGACTCTCCTTTGTTTTTGCGGATAACGATTATCATCTTGCCCGGTATCGTATTAGGATTAATAGGCTATAGCCTTGCTCCTTGGGTTATTAAAAAGTTTATTCAGATGGCGGAATGGATAGAGAAAAAATTGCAGAATATGCCTTTAAGTGATTTACTGGGAGCAGCCCTAGGTTTGATTATTGGACTTATTATTGCTAGTTTATTAGGCTTTTCATTTGCGAGAGTTCCTTTTATAGGTAATTATGTGGGTATTTTTTGTAGTATTTTATTTGGTTATTTAGGGCTTAGCCTTGGCTATAAAAAGAAAGAAGAATTATTAAATATATTCCATGTTTTCCCGAAGCTGGGAGGAAGGGATAAGGAGAAAACGGCTTCTACTAAAGTGAAGCCAGGGCGGTTATATAAAATACTTGATACCAGTGTGATTATTGATGGTCGGATTGCCGATATATGTAAAAGTGGTTTTGCTGAAGGCATTTTAGTAGTTCCGGAGTTTGTCCTGAAAGAATTGCGTCATATCGCTGACTCTTCGGATCAATTAAGAAGAAATAGGGGTAGACGTGGTTTAGATATCTTGAATAAAATGCGTAAAGAATTAGATGTGCGTGTCCAGATCTGCGAGAAGGACTTTCCGGAGATACCGGAAGTTGATAGCAAATTAGTGAGGTTGGCTCAAGTTTTGGGTGCAGATATTTATACGAATGACTATAACTTAAATAAGGTTGCTGAATTACAAGGTATTCAGGTTCTTAATATTAATGAATTAGCGAATGCCCTTAAACCAATTTTTCTTCCTGGAGAAGAAATGGTGGTTCAAGTTATTAAAGATGGTAAAGAGTCTCAACAGGGCATTGGTTATCTTGATGATGGAACGATGATTGTGGTGGAGTCCGGGAAAAAGTATATTAATCAAAATATCTATGTTGTGGTTACTAGTGTTTTGCAAACTGCAGCCGGGCGGATGATTTTTGCAAAACCAAAATATAATGATAGTAGAACTTTGTATGAGGTGGATGCCATTGGCTAGAGTGTCTGCTTTAATTCTTGGTGCTGGTCAAGGCAAAAGAATGGGAGGGCGTGTCAGCAAACAGTTTTTAGAGGTTGAGGACCGTCCTCTGTTGGCTTATACGCTTGATAAATTCCAGGGCCATGCTTTAATTAATGAGGTTATAGTGGTGACCCGCGAGGAAGAGATAGAATATTGCTGGCAAAAGATTATTTATAGGTATAACTTTACTAAAGTTAAGAAAATTGTTCCCGGGGGAAAAGAACGTCAAGATTCTGTTTATCAAGGACTTTTGTCTTTATCTGAAGATGCGGAGTGGGTAGTTATTCACGATGGTGTAAGACCTCTTGTTTCTTTGTCGGTGATTACTAATGTTTTGACTAAGGCTCAGGAAAAAGGGGCAGCGATTGTGGGGGTGCCGGCGAAAGATACGATTAAGTTTGTACAGCCGAATTTAATGGTCGAAGAGACTCCTAAGCGAGAAACATTATGGCAAGTGCAAACTCCACAAGTTTTTAAAAAAGAATTGATTGTTAAAGCTTATAGGCAGGCTGTCAAATTAGGTTGGCAGGGTACTGATGATGCTTCCTTGGTGGAAAAGTTGGGAGTACCTGTTTTTGTGGTGCGGGGTGATTATAATAATTTGAAGATAACAACACCGGAAGATTTAGTGTATTTTAAAGAGATACTACGTTTAAATAGAAGAAGTTAATTAGGGAGGGTCTAAGGAACGATGCGAGTGGGGTTTGGTTATGATGTCCATGCTTTTACTAAAGAGCGGAAGTTGATTTTAGGCGGTGTGGAGATTCCTTATGAAAAAGGTTTACAGGGACATTCTGATGCTGATGTCCTTACTCATGCGGTGAGCGATGCTTTGTTGGGAGCGGCAGGAATGGGGGATATCGGGCTTTTATTTCCGGACAGCGACTCTCGTTATAAAGATGCTTCCAGTTTAGATTTATTACAGCAAGTGGTGGAAATGCTTAAGGTGCAAGGTTTTGTTTGTTCTAATGTAGATTGTACGCTTGTTGCTGAAGTGCCTAAATTGGCTCCTTATCGCGAGAAAATAAGAAAAAAATTAGCCTCTGTTTTGGGAATAGCAAGAGGGCAGGTAAGTATTAAGGCTACGACCACGGAAGGGCTTGGTTTTACAGGGAGAAAAGAAGGCCTGGCTGCCTATGCTTGTTGTTTAATTAAGAAAACAAATTTTACGGAATGAATAAGGGAGGATGCAAACTAATGGCAGAAATACGAGTAAGATTTGCCCCTAGCCCTACGGGACCTTTGCATATTGGAGGGGCTCGTTCGGCACTTTTTAATTTTTTATTAGCCCAAAAACTAGGTGGAAAATTTATTTTACGGATCGAGGATACAGATCGTGAGAGGTCTAGTCGGGAATCTGAAGTAAATATATATGAATCTCTAAAGTGGTTAGGAATGAATTGGGATGAGGGTCCGGATGTGGGAGGCGCTTATGGTCCCTATCGCCAGATGGAGAGATTAGATATTTATCAGGGATATACGCAGAAATTATTGGCTGAGGGGAAAGCCTATTATTGTTATTGTTCTGAAGCGGAATTAGAAAAGGAGCGGCAGGAGGCCTTGGCACAAGGTGGCAATCCTAAGTACAGCGGGAAATGTCGCTTGTTTTCGGGCGAGGAAAGAGCGAAATATGAGGCGGAAGGACGTAAGCCTGTCGTTCGTTTTCATGTTCCTGAAAATAGGGAGATAATAATTAATGATCTGGTGAGAGGAGAAGTTGTTTTTCAGAGTGAGGAAGTCGGTGACTTTATTATCGTGAAGTCTGATGGCATCCCCACTTATAATTATGCGGTTGTTATTGATGATGCTTTGATGCAAATCAGTCATGTGATTAGGGCGGAAGAACATTTATCCAATACACCACGCCAGATTTTGCTTTATGAGGCTCTCGGTTTTGAGATTCCTCAGTTTGCTCATATTTCACTTATTTTAGGTAAAGATCGTAGTAAAATGAGTAAGCGCCATGGGGCGACCTCGGTCGTGCAATATAAGGAAGAAGGTTACTTGCCGGAGGCGGTAGTGAACTTTTTAGCTCTTTTAGGCTGGGCTCCGGAGGGAGAAACAGAAATATTTAGTTTAGAAGAATTGATTAAAGAGTTTTCTTTAGAGAGAGTAGCGAAGAATCCGGCTGTTTTTGATCTGGAAAAACTACAGTGGATTAATGGAATTTATCTGCGGGAATGCTCGCTAGATAAGTTAACAGAGTTAGCTTTACCTTATTTAATTAAAGCCGGCTATGTTTCCGAAAAACCTGCAGCGGAAGAACAGAAATGGGTAGAATTAGTGGTGACTGCTTTACAAGAGCGTCTTTCTACAATTAAAGAAGTAACAGAACAAGCGAAAACATTCGTAGGAGAAGAGGTTGTCATCGAAAATGAAACAGCGGCTGCTGTTTTAGAACAAGAAACTTTCTCTCTGGTTCTGAAAACTTTTTACGATAAACTAAGTACTTTGGAAGAAGTGACTCCGGAGACGGTTAAGGCTTTGTTGAAGTCAATTATGAAGGAGTTAAAATTAAAGGGTCAATTTGTCTATA
>DUTO01000095.1 GCA_012842035.1 Clostridia bacterium
ATATGCGGATATTGCTACTTTAACGAGAGCTCTTTCCGGGAGAAGAGAAGTATGAAGCATGATAAGGAACAAGTTTTAAAAATAATCCGAGAATATTTTAAAGACCAAAACGATATTTCTACCGTGTACTTATTTGGGTCAGTGGCCAAAGGAAGAACAACTTCCCATAGTGATGTGGATATTGCTGTTCTGTTTGTGCCGGGACTATCTTTGTTTCAACGTTTTGAAAGAAGATTAGAGCTTGCTAATGACTTGGCAGATAGATTAAAGAAAAAAGTAGACCTTGTGGACTTGGCTGAAGCTGATTTGTTTTTTATCCATCAAGTAATGTTACATAAGGAAATTGTTTTGGATAAAGATATCGAGAGGCGGGTATCTTTTGAAGTTGAAAAGCGCAGAAACTACTTTGATCGGAAATACTTTTATGACTTGTATCATCGCCAAGCATTAAAAAGGCTAGGGGAGAAAGGAAGAAAGTAGCCAAATGGTTGAGAAAGAAGCTGTAATTAGACGATTAACCTTTTTGGAAGAGTACTGTAGTGACCTTGTTGTAGCCAGACAAACTTTTAATTGGGCAAAGTTTGCAGATGATAAAGTGGTGCAGCGTTATGTGGAAAGAACATTGCAAATGACCGTTGAAGCCTGTCTAGATATTGGCAATCACATTATTGCTTATGAAGGTTATCGTGAACCGGTTGATAATAAAGATGTTTTTCAGGTGCTTTTTGAACAGAAAATTTTAAATGAAGAATTAGTGGGAAACCTTAAAAAAATGGCTCAGTTCCGCAATGTAATCGTACATGGCTATATACGAATTAAGCCGGAAATTGTGTATGGTGTTTTGCAAAAAAATTTGGGTGATATATTAGAATTTGCAAACCTTGTCCAAGAAAAATTTTTGTAGCGGAAATATATAGATAGGCTGTTTTTGGGTAAAAAAATCCCGTATCACTTTAAGGTGACACGGGATTTTTTTTCTTGGGGTGTAAATAGTAATAAGATGCGCTTCGTTTGGATAAGATATAACAACAAATGAAGAGAGGAAGAAGATAAAAATGCTTAAAGAGCGGTTTTCTAAAATTTCAGTAAGGTTTAGCCCCTGGAAAGTTTATGGCAGTAAATTAAGAAAATACATAGGTGCATTATTGACTGTGAAAAGTCCTGTTCAAGAGAATGGCTTAACAAAGTGCGGGTTGGCAATTTTGGCGGAAAAAGCAAGAGTGGAATGGGGAGAGTCGCAAGTGCTTTTTAATGAAGCACAAGACCCTGAACTGATTAATCATGCGATTTTTGCGATGGAGGCGGCGGAAAGAAAATATATGTATTTATTACAAGAGGCTCGTAAAGAAAAGGTAGTTCATGAAGACCTTTATTCTGTTATTCATAATAGCTCGTTATAGATATAGAGCGGGATAGTTTTTGGCTGTTCTAAAAAAGTTAAATGGACAATACAATATTAAGAGAATAAAGATTAAGAAAAAAGTGGTGGTGGAGAAAGTATGGAAGTAGGAGTAATTTTAGCGACACTTTTATTATTAATTGTTTTGTATTTGATAGTTCGTTTGACTTTAGGACCTTTAAAAGTGCTGACACGGTTTTTTGTGCACTGTCTAATTGCCTTATTGGTATTGGTAGGGCTTAATTTTGCAGGGTTTTATGCCGGTTTCCATTTGCCGGTAAATCCGGTGAGTGTAATGGGGGTGGGGATCCTAGGTTTCCCCGGTTTAATTCTGTTAGCTTTTTTGAGCTATTTGTTTATCTAGGGTTTATTTCAGAGTAAAATAAAGGCTTTACTTCTTTATTGTTAAGGGGTAGAGCCTTTGTTTATAAAAGGGTATTTATCCGGATAAAATATGATCATCTTTTAATTAGGGAGGGGTTACGAATAAGGGAAGGGCAAGAGCGGATAGTAGAGGCTTATGTGGGGGAATATGCCAGTGGTAAAAGCGAGGTAGCTTTAAATCGCGCCTTAAATCTTGTGCAGAGGGGACATCAACCGGTAACATTAGTTGATTTTGATTTGGTAGAACCTTTTTATACTTTGCGTCCTTTGCAAAAAGAATTGTTGAAGCAAGGCTTACAAGTTTTAACTTGGGAAACGGGAAAGGTGATCGGCTGGGGGGAAACAGGAACTTTACTTAAGCCGGAGGTCAGATGGGCTTTAAACAGGAAAGGTGATGTCATTATTGATGTAGGTTATGGAGTGGCAGGGATAGGGAAACTGGCTCTTTTGGCCAATATCGACGAATGTCCGGAATTAAAGGTATATGTAGTGCTTAATATGGCACGACCGCTTACTGCTAGCGTGGTGGGAATTGTGGAGTATGTTCAAACATTGGGGACTGTGCAAGGCGTAATTAATAATTCTCATTGTGGAGATGATACTAATATCGAGCTTATTCAGGAGGGGGCAAAAGTGGTTACGCAAGCCGCTAACATATTAGGTTTACCGGTAATAGGGACAACCGTAGAGCAAAGGTTTGCTGAGCAGATTGAGGAATATGATGTGATGGGTAATCCTGTGTTTTTTCTAGAGCGACAGATGAATCGCTATTTATGGTGATTTTAAATAGAATTGGGAGGCGGTGCCTTAATGGCAGAAAAGCCAATTACAGATGAGAAACGTGTTTTTATGACGGGAAATGAAGCGGTGGCCTGGGCCGCTTTAGCTGCCGAAGCCGAGATTATGTATGGGTACCCGATTACGCCACAAAATGAGATTATGCATTATTGGACTAGGCTGGCTCCTAAATATAAGCGTAAGTTTTTGCAAACTGAAGATGAAATTTCGGCCGGCTTTACTACCTGTGGGGGTGTATTAGCCGGGAAGCGGGCTTTTACAGCGACAGCCGGTCCCGGCAATGTTTTAATGCAGGAAGCGATGAGTATGGCGGAGATGATGAGGATTCCCACTGTGGTAGTAGTGCAACAGCGGGGAGGTCCCTCTACGGCCACGGTGATTTATTCACAGCAGGAAACTACTTTAACTTGTTTTGGCGGCAATGGCGAAGGTTTGCGGCTTGTTTATTCCACAAGTTCTCATCAGGAATTATTCGATTATACCATTAAAGCTTTTTACATGGCCTGGAAATATCGTTTCCCTACTTTTGTATTAGGGGATGGTTATCAGGCGAAAATGCGTGAGTCCCTTTATCTTTATAATCCTATTGAAAAAGGAATGCCGCTGGCTGAATCTTATCCTTTTTTAGGGCAGGAAGGGAGGCCCGGGGTAGAGCGTGAACCGTCCCATTTAAGGAATACTTATAATACAGAGGAAGAACTTTATCAGATTATTTCAGGGTATGTGGAAGATTATGAGCGGATGATTCCGGAGGTAGTGGAGTATCAGGTTAGTGATCTTGAGGATGCGGAGATAGTGGTGATTGCCCACGGGATTGTCTCTAGAGCGGCACGGGAAGCGGTAAAGGTTTTACGCCAGGAGGGTCGGAAAGTAGGCTATTTTCGTCCCATAACCCTGCGCCCTTTCCCGACAGGAAAATTGCGGGAAATTGCCCCCAAGGCTAAAAAACTGGTAGTGGCGGAATCGGCGCAAGGGCAGTTGTTTAAATTAGTGCAAGAGGCTCTTTACGGGGAAACGGTTCCCCTAGAACCGTATTTTAAACCCGGACTGGGGATAACCGGAGAAGAGCTGGTGGAGTTTTTACAAAGCAACTTTGGGCAGTAGTAACTGAAAAGATAAACAAAACTGGTAGAGAGTGAGGGATTTAAATGGCGACAGTTCCCAAGATGCCAAAGTCCTGGCGGGTAGAAACAAAGCCTCATAAGTTTTGCCCGGGGTGTGGACATGGTTTGGTTTTAAAAGCACTAGGTGAGGCCATTGATGAATTAGATATTCAGGATAGGGTTGTTTTCGGTTGTGATATTGGTTGTTCGCTTTTAGCTTGGGATTTTTTTAATGTGGATATCGTGCAGACCCATCACGGACGAACAACACCGGTAATGGTAGGGGTAAAAAGGGCACGTCCGGATAGGATTTGTATTGCTTATATGGGGGATGGCGGGGGGTATGCGATTGGGGCTCAGCATTTAGTTAATGCGGCGACCCGCAATGAGAAAATCACTGCTATTTTGGTGAACAACTGTAACTATGGGATGACGGGTGGACAGATGGCTCCAACGACTTTGCCGGAAATGAAAACAGAGACAACGCCTTATGGCCGGGACGTGGAGGAAACAGGGTATCCGACCCAGGGGCCGGAGATGGTGGCGGCGATTACCAGAGAAGGCGCCTATACGGCACGAGGGACAGTGGCTAAGGTGCGCCAATTGAAAAATTATTTAAAAAAGGCTTTACAGAATCAGCTAGAGGGGAAGGGTTTTTCTTTTGTGGAGGCTCTTTCCGGGTGTCCGACCAACTGGAGTACTAATGCTAAAGCGACGTGGGCTTTTCTAGAGGAAAATATGACGAAATATTTTAAAGTGGGTGAAGTAAAAGTACCAGTAAAGGAGGAAGAATAGATTTATGAAGGGTACGGTAAAAATTGCGTTAGCCGGAGAAGGTGGACAAGGTGTGCAGTCAGTAGCCGGAATTATGGTGGAGGCGGCTAATGATGAAGGACGCGAGGCTTTGTACATTCCTAATTTTGGCGTGGAACAGCGAGGTGGGGTGTCCCTGGCTTTTTGCCAAATTTCAGATGAAAAAGTAGGAGCACCCAAATTTCGCGATGCCGACCTGGTGATCGCCTTATCGGAGCGAGCTGTCCGGCGGACAAGACAGTATGTGCATAAAGATACTTTGTTTATTTATGATAGTTCAATGCAAGGGATTGAAGATGAATTGCCGCGGAACGCTAAAAAAGTTTTAGCTATTCCGGCTTTAGAGATAGCTAAAAAAGAGCTGCATCCGCGGGTCTTTAATATTATCATTATGGGAGCGGCGATCGAGGCGACAAAAATTGTGGAGATGGAACAAGCGAAAAAAGCAGTAGAGAAGAGGCTAGGCTACAAATTTGCTCAAAACCCCAAGCTGCGGGAATTGAATTTTAAAGCCTTGGAACGGGGAGCGGAATTGGTGAAAGAATCATTAGCGTGAAAGAAAAATTAAAAAGGAATTGATTCTGCACAGGGGAGATTTCGGGGGGAGCCTTGCAAATATTCAAAATATAAGTTACAATTATGTCATTAATGGAGTGTTTACGGTGAGGAGAAAGAAAGGGATAATTTATGGGGGAGATCGATCAGGATAATGGAATGAAAGACCATTCCACAAGAAGTAATCTTATGAGGGACTTACGGAGATATCAGGTGGGAATATGGGTAATGCAAAAGAAAACGCTGCAGGAGCAAAAAAAATGGTTGGCACAACAGAATTTATATGTTGGTATACCAACAGCATTGGGGTTAATAAAAGATGAGAAGAGGTCAGCGTTAGTGATAGAGGAGATACCTCCTTTGCCGGAAGATATATGGAAAGCCAGAGAACAGTTACGGCGTACGTCCGAGCAATTAAGAGAATCGACAAAGCGGTTACTTGATAGATATGAGAAAGGCATATATTTGATCCCGGGATTTAAAACGTTATCTCGGCTTATACGGGGAGAAGATTTCTCACAAGTAGAGAAATTATCGCAACTTGCAGAGGAACAATTACAAGAAGCAGAGGAACTATTGCAACAAATAGAGGTGCAGCAAACAACCCCGGAACAGGATAGAAAGTCACTTAAGGATTTCGTGGTTCCGGAAAAAGGAGCACAACCACAGGAAAACAGTCTAGTTGTCGAGGGGCGAGCTGTGGAAAAGTCATCTTTGCAGAAAATTAATGACGAAATAGCACGTTAGTTTTCACTATTGTTATAAGAAGCCGGGGGGGGGAAGCATCGGACTTTTACTGAAGAAAGGTTTGCCTGCTCAGGTAGGCGAGACAATCATAGGCGGTTTGGCACTTTGCGTGTTCTATATTGGGATTAGCGGTTCCTTATTAATTATCGGTATTGCTCTTAATATGTTTAAGGTTACGAATCTTAAAATAATGAATTATGTTCCGGCAATTTTTTTCATAATTATTTTTTGTTTGTTTTAATGTTACCCGACCTTTTGTTTATAACCAAGACAAGAAGAGCAGAATATGCTATAGGTAAACAAATAAATTTGGGGTGTTGTAATTAATGAAAGAAAAGAGCAGAGATTCTGTGGAGCGTAAACTATTGCCGATCTGTTTTTTATGTAATTTGGTGCCGCGTGAAGGTATTGCCAGTGGTTTTCTTTTTAAGGGTGTTTTTATCTGTGGACAATGTGAACATGAATTAATAAATTGCAATATAGATAATCAGGTGAAATATAAAGTGGCGATTGAGAAAATAAGAAAAATATTATTTAAAAAAAGTCCCGGCAAATGTTCACCAGGACTAAAACAATAGGGTTACTATGGTCTAAAGAGCAGTGATGTTTTGGTCGAAAAGCTTTTTTGGAGCTGGCGATGTCGTTCTCTTTCATGAATAATGGTGATTTCTTGCCGAATTTGCATTAGTTTAAGTTTGTTTATGCCTGTTTTTTGAGATAACTCCCGGTCACTGATTTCTCTTTTCCAAGCCCTGATAATTTTATTTACATCACATTTATATTTTTGGCTTAAAGCAATAGTATCTACCAGTTTTTTTTTCTTATCTCTCGGCATTAAGTTCACCTCTGATTTTTTTAGTTCTTATGTTGTTATTTTCCCCGAGAAGAGAGGATTATGTGCAGTTTTTAAAAGTAAGTTAAAGGAAATTTAATAAAATAAAGAAAAAAGGCCGGATGGCCTTTTTTAGTTTTGGGATATTTTTTTTAATTAACCACTATTTTTTGTGAAGCACCGGGGCTTTTTTTCATATGTATTTTATCCCCGATATAAGCAGCAAGGTCAATGACCCGACAAGAATAGCCATATTCATTATCATACCAAGCCAATATTTTGGCCAGGTGAGAGCCCATCACCATAGTGGAAAGAGAGTCAATAATTGCTGAATGGCCGTTACCTAAGAAGTCAATTGAAACCAGTGGTTCACTACAGTAATCCAAGATGTTTTTTAAAGGTCCTCGGGCCGCGTTTTCTAAAGCTCTGTTAATTTCTTCTTTAGTTACTTCCTTTTCTAATTCTACAACTAAATCAACTAAGGAAACATTAGGCACCGGAACGCGAACGGAAAGACCATTAAGTTTACCGGCCAGTTCCGGAATAACAATACCTACAGATTTAGCTGCTCCTGTAGTTGTGGGAATAATAGATTGCGTACAACCTCTGGCTCTGCGTAAATCCTTGTGTCGGTTATCGAGATTACGTTGGTCAGTCGTGAAAGCATGTACTGTAGTCATAACCCCGGAGTTGATGCCGAAGTTATCGTTGATTGTTTTAGCAATAGGTGCTAGACAATTAGTAGTACAGGAAGCATTGGAAATAACATGGTGTGTTTCCGGGTCGTAATTTTCTTCATTGACACCTAGAACGATGGTAATATCTTCGTTTTTAGCAGGTGCCGTAATAATAACTTTTTTAGCTCCATTCTTCCGATGTACTTGACAGGCTTCGCCTGATCTGAATTTTCCCGTAGATTCAATGACAATATCTACACCTAAATCGCCCCAAGGCAAGTTAGCCGGATTGCGATCCGATAAAATCCGAATAGGATGTCCGTCGATAATTATTTCGTTGTCTGTTGTTTCAATTTGATTGTTTAATTTGCCATGGACAGAATCGTATTTTAAGAGATGAGCTAAAGACTGGGGACTAGAAGTCCCATTAATGGCGACGACTTCAACTGCAGGGTTTTCTAAAGAAGCACGCATACATAATCTTCCAATGCGACCAAACCCATTAATACCCAACTTTGTTACCATTTAGTTCCCCCCTGATTAAAATAATTAATTTTTATTCACTTGTTATTAATTATGATGCTCTTAATACAAAAATGTCCTGAAATAATGTAGCATTAATCATGTGCTATATAAAATATGGTAGCATATTTTATTCTAAAAGTAAATTAAAAAAAGATTAAAAAGTCAAAATTTGTGTTTTAAAGTCTTTGGTAGCGAGGGAGACTTATGATAAAATTATAGATAATTGATTTTCGCAAGAGGAAGGAAACTAAATGTCTCAAAGCCCACTCTTAAAAAAAGTTGCCGAATATTTACAATACAATTATTTAGGGTTTCATACACCCGGACATCAGCAAGGTCGGGGTAGTGAAAAGTTTTTTAGGCAACTTTTGCAACAAAACATTCTGCAAATGGACCTTACGGAAGTGCCGGGTTTGGATAATTTAAAAAATCCGTGTGGTTGTTTGCAAGAGTCACAAAGGTTGGCAGCGCGATTATTTGGTGCGGTAGAAACTTTTTACCTGGTTAATGGGTCTACGGTTGGCTTACAGGCCGCTTTATTAGCTTTAAATTCTCCCGGGGGGAAGGTGGTTGTGCCCCGTCATGCACATCTTTCTGTCTTAAACGGTTTAGTTTTAAGTGGTGGTTCTCCCCTAATTACTCCTGTACACTTGGAGAAGACATGGGGAATTCCCGGAGGTGTTGCGCCCTCGCAACTTGCCTTGTGGTTAGAGAAAGAGAGCAAGATTGATTTGGTTCTTACAGTACAGCCTACTTATCAGGGCATAGGATTTGCTGCAGGGTCTATCCAGAAAGTAGTTCAAGCAAAAGGAGTGCCTCATGTAGTTGATGAAGCCCATGGAGGACATTTGTTTTTTCAAGAACGCCTGCCGCTTTCTTTACAAAAAGAAGGGGCTGATGTAGTTGTCCAGAGTACTCATAAAACTTTATCTGCTTTAACACAGGCTAGTATGCTGCATGTGAATAACAAACGGCTGGTGGCTCCCTTGAGAGCAGCTTTAAATATTTTACAGACAACAAGTCCTTCTTATTTATTATTGGCTTCTTTAGATAGTGTGCAGTCACAAATGAGGCTGGAGGGACCTTCTCTGGTGGACAGAGTTTTAGAATTAGCTATTTTATTAAGACAAAAAATTAGCCAAATACCTGGTTATCGTGTTTTTCCGGAAGAGAGGTTGCCGGAGGGGTGTTATTATGACCCGACTAAAGTGCTTGTTTCGGCAGCCCCTCTCGGTTTAACTGGTTGGGAATTGGCAGAATTATTAAAGGGAAAAAAGGGCATTGTTGTTGAAATGTGTGACTATTTTTCTGTCTTGTTTTTAGTTACATGGGGCCATACTGCTGAGGATATACAGAGAGTAGAGCGTGCTTTATGTGAAATTGGACGAGAGGAAAGAAAAAAGCCTTTATCTGCGTGTGTTTATCCCCCTTGTCTTTATGAAAATCCTGTGCACTTAGTTTTGACACCACGTGAAGTATACTATAATAGAAAAGAGGTAAAAAAAATAGCCGAGACCGTAGGAAGAATTTGTGGTGCACCTTTGACTGTGTATCCCCCCGGGATTCCTTGCTTGTGGCCGGGGCAGTTAATTAAAAAGGAGCATCTCGAATATTTACAATGGGCCTTGCATAATAATTTAAAGTTGCAAGGAGTGAATGAAAACGAGGCAATAATAATTGTACAAGAATAAAGGTATAGTTAATAAAGAAAAGGATGAGCGAAAATGCGCATACAAAACAAAAAATTAAGAAAAAGCCGCCGCTCACGGACAGATAAAAAAAGCACTGTGGCTAAAAATAAGCAGGTTTTGCCCTCACAGCAAACATTTAAAGATGTTTTACAAGAGGAAAACTTCGTTTTTGGGCAGGAAAAGCTTGATTTATTCTTAGATGATTTAGATGAGATTGGCGAACGCTTAGTAAAAACCTTTTCGCTTCATGATTTGCTGGCATATAAAAAACTGTTGGGGGGTTTTTTAGATGAGTCGCTGCAGCAGATTTATGGTTTAAAGAAAGAAACAGGCTGGGCTCCAACAGGGCGTCCTAAGTTATACCAGCGGATTGAATTATTAAATCAAGAAGTTGAAGAATTAACCCAGCTTGTTTTAAAAAAACAACAGGATCCTGTTCAGGTTTTAGCTAAACTAGATAGTATTCGTGGTTTGTTGGTTGATTTATATTCCTAAAAGGTGGCAAAGATAATGGGTTTTACAAAAATATATGGTCAAAAACGTGCTGTTTCTCTGCTTAAGGCGGATTTTAAGAGGGGTAGAATAAGCCATGCTTATTTATTTTACGGTCCGCAAGGTGTGGGTAAGTTTAAGACAGCCACAGCTTTTGCTCAGCTTTTAAATTGTGAGAATCCTATAAAAGCTGAATCTTGTGGTGCTTGTTTGTCTTGCCGGAAATTTTCTTCCGGTAATTATCCTGATTTTACAGTGCTTGTTCCTGATGGACTCTCTATTAAAATTGAGCAGATACGTGCTTTACAAGAAAAAGTTTATTTTAAATGTTATGAAGGCAAGTTTAAGGTTATAATTATTGATGAGGCTCATTTAATGACTTTACAAGCGGCCAATAGTTTGCTTAAGGTTTTAGAAGAACCGCCCGGGGAGACAGTGTTTATTTTGTTAGCAGATGACCTTAATAAACTGCCGGTAACGATACAGTCTCGTTGTCAATTACTTTCTTTCGCTTACCTTCCGGAAGCCGTTATTAGTAAAGTTTTACGGGAAATGGGGAAGGAGGTGCCTCCTGCACTTGTTTTAGCGCAAGGGTCTTTAAGTAAGGCTTTGGAGATGGTTGCAGACCTTGGCTGTCAGCAGTTCTGGGTTCGGATGCAAGAAAACTTCGGGATGTTAAAAACAGGAAGTTATTATGGCGTGTTTGTTTGGGCCGAAGAATTAGCTAAGCAGCGGGATTTAATAGAGATAACTTTAGAATGGTTGTTAGTTTTGTACCGTAACAGATTAGTACAACTTACTGTAAGTGAAGCAGATTTAGTTGCCGAAGTAAATTTAAACACAGAAAATATTTCCGCTGCTGATTTTAAAGGATGTTTGGCAGCTCTTCAAGAAATAAACAAAACAGTCTATTTTTTAAGAAATAACGGGAATCGTCGTCTGGCTTTAGAGGTGTTATTTCTGAAGCTAAGAAAGATAGAGCAAAAAGAAAAGGGGGATTGCCCTCAATGATTGAGGTAGTAGGTATTAGATTTAGACCAGCAGGAAAGATTTATTATTTTGACCCTGTTAAGTTCACTTTGCCTGTTGATACCTTCGTGATTGTGGAAACGGCTCGTGGGGTGGAATTAGGGCAAGTTGTGTTAGGTTTGCGTCAAGTGGCAGAAAAAGAAGTTGTCCTTCCTTTAAAAAAGGTTTTAAGGATAGCTACGGCCGAAGATTTGGAAGAAATGAAGACTAATCAAGCTAAAGAGGATAAGGCTAAAGAGATTTGTTTGCAAAAAATAAAGAAACATGAGTTGCCGATGAAGCTTGTTGATGTCGAATATACTTTTGATGCCAGTAAAATTGTGTTTTATTTTACGGCAGATGGACGAGTTGATTTTAGAGAATTAGTTAAAGATTTAGCTTCTGTTTTTCGAACGAGGATTGAACTTCGGCAAATAGGGGTGCGTGATGAAGCAAAGCTATTAGGTGGGCTGGGTTCTTGTGGACGTGAATTATGTTGTGCTACTTTTTTAGGGGACTTTGAGCCTGTTTCCATCAAAATGGCGAAGGAGCAGAATCTATCGCTTAATCCTACGAAAATATCGGGAATTTGTGGTCGTTTAATGTGTTGTTTGAATTATGAAAAAACATGTTATCAATGTCAGAATACAGAAGAAAAAGGAGATGTTCTCTGTCAAGTGGTGACTGATTCACAAGGTCAAGTTGATGATAAGTTACCTAAGGAAAATTAAGAAGAAGAGGTAGTTGCCAATGAAGTTGACGGAAAGTTTGATTGAACTCGAAGAAAAACATCAGGCCTTGTTAGAAGAAATAACTGCTTTAAAAATGCTGGCCTTTACTTTAGAAGAGGAAAATGAAAGGCTGAGACGTTTATTATGCAGTTATACTGATGAGGATAAGGCTAAGGTAGAAAGAAATGTCGCCAAAATTCAAGGGCAAGGCTATGATAATTTAGTAAAACTATATGAAGAAGGTTTCCATATTTGTCATTTGCATTTTGGGCAAGCACGGCAAGGCGATTGTCTGTTTTGTGTAGGTTTTTTACGTAAACTATAAGGAAAGGTGCTTTTTTATTGTGCTGAGAGCTGATGAAACTTTAGATGATTTAAGCATTGATAATTTGCAGCTTATTCAGAAGAAAAAAGGATTTCGTTTTACTTTAGATTCTGTACTGGTGGCTCATTTTGCTACTATAAAAGAAAAGGATGAGATTGTTGATTTAGGAACCGGTACAGGAGTAATTCCTTTTATTTTGCATACGCGCGCTCAAAGATTGCGAATTATCGGTGTAGAAATCCAAGCCGAAATTGCGAAAATGGCCCAGCGTTCTGTAGTCTTAAATGATTTAGAAGATACAATTCAAATAGTAAAAGGAGACTTAAGAGGGATTCATAAGCTGCTCGGTGGTGGTAAATTTAATTTAGTTACGGCGAATCCTCCTTACTGGGCGTTATGTCAAGGGCGAGTCAGCCCTATGGCAAGTCGAGCTGTGGCCCGACATGAATTGACTTGTACTTTAGAAGATGTCGTAGCTAGTACTAGTAAATTATTAAATTATCAAGGGCGTTTTGCCCTTATTTATCCTGTAGATAACTTTTTCCATCTTGTTGTTCTGTTGCGTGCTTATCATTTAGAGCCACGTCGTATTCGTTTTATTCATTCTTTTCGTGAACGTCCGGCTCGTTTGTTCTTATTGGAAGCGAGAAAAAATGCTCCGACCGAATTGAAGGTTGAGCCGCCGTTAATTATTTATGAAAAGCCTAAACAATATAGTGCAGAGATTTTATCATGGTACGGGAAAGAGGTTGTTGTTAGTGAACAATAAGGGGAAGGGAACGTTGTTTTTAGTGGGAACCCCTCTTGGTAATTTAAAAGATATTACTTTACGTGCTTTGGAAACTTTACAGAGCGTTGATCTAATAGCAGCTGAGGATACACGCCAGACGCAAAAGCTTTTAAGTCATTATCAAATTCAGAAACCACTAACTAGTTATTATGAACATAATAAAAAGGCGAAAGGACCTTGGTTAATTGAAAAGTTATCGGCCGGGGAAAATATTGCTTTAGTATCTGATGCTGGGATGCCCGGGGTCTCGGATCCGGGAGAAGATTTAGTTAAAGCATGTATTAAGGAAGAAATACCGTTAAGCGTGATTCCGGGGCCGGCAGCTTTTTTAACGGCTTTAGTTGCTTCCGGGTTAGATTGTAGTAGCTTTGTTTTTGTCGGCTTTTTGCCACCCCGTAAACAAGAAAAGGAAAAATTACTTGCCGAGTTAAAATGGGAACCAAGAACAGTTATTTTTTATGAAAGCCCGCATCGTCTGCAGAAAACGCTAGCAGAAATTAAGGAGGCCTGGGGAGAACGCGAGTGTTGTCTGGCGCGCGAATTAACAAAAATATTCGAAGAATATCAGCGGGGGACTTTAAGTGAATTAATTCAGTATTGGCAAAACCGTTCTGTAAAAGGGGAGATTACGCTTTTAATTGCCGGAGCATGTGATGAGGCAAAACAAGCTATTACTGCGGAAGAGATGATTGCTTGTTTTGTGTATTTAACAAAAAAGGGTCTGGGGAAAAAAGAAGCGATTAAAGAGACGGCTAGGCTTTTGGGAGTGCCGAAGCGGGAAGTATATAATTTGGTGATGATAAAGTAAAATCGGGACTCAGTAAAGTTGAGTCCCGATTTTAGTTAAGTAGAAGTGGTATATTATTGTGATTTATGTAGTGTAGGCTTAAAGCTAAGCGTTAGCTGCCATAGCTTGAGCACATTCTCTGCAAACCAGCTTGCCGCGAAAATATTGCACATTGTCTGCACTGCCACAAAACACACAGGCCGGTTCGTATTTTTTGAGAATGATTTTTTCTTGGTCTACATAAATTTCTAAGGCGTCTTTTTCTTCAATACCTAAAGTTCTCCTCAGTTCAATCGGAATAACGACACGTCCTAATTCATCTACTTTTCTTACAATACCTGTTGACCGCATCCAAACAACTCCTTTCTTCGCCAAGATTCGACAACTATGTACAACTAAATGATAACAATTATACCATTAAAAGTCAATACTAAATTTATTTTTTATTAATAATTTTAGAACAAAATTGCGCAAAGCAAGGAACAGCTTGACAAAGTCAGGGGAGCTGATTATACTTTTGTTAAATAGTGCACGGTGCTAAGGAAATGAAAGGACGAGTAGGTCTTAGTTTTTTTACAGCGATTGGGGGAGGGTGGAAGCTCCAAAAAAGACGAGGCTGAAGATGATCCTTGATCCTTATAGAGGCTGGTGTCCTTTAACACACCGAAGTCTTTTGTGACTTGCTGAGGACCTTGTTAGGTCGAAGCAGGGTGGTACCACGAAGGTAAAGCCTTTCGTCCCTGATTGGATGAAAGGCTTTTCTGATTATGTTTTAATTTATTTGCAAGGAGGAATCGTTTTAAAATGAAAAAAAAGACATTTTACATTACGACCCCGATTTATTATCCGAGTGCCAGTTTGCATATAGGTCATGCTTTAACGACGGTAATGGCCGATACTATGGCTCGTTATAAAAAAATGCAAGGTTTTGATACTTATTTTTTAACCGGTTCTGATGAACATGGTTTAAAGATTGAGCAAAGTGCTCAAGCTGTAGGTCAAGAACCTCAAGAATATGTGGATAAAATAGTAGCCGGTTTTAAATCCCTTTGGCAAAAACTGCTGATTTCTCATGATGACTTTATTCGTACGACAGAAGAGCGGCATAAAAAAGTGGCCCAGGCTATTTTTCAGAAAATATATGAGCAAGGTGATATTTATCTTTCTACTTATGAAGGGTGGTATTGTACACCTTGTGAAACCTTTTTTACAGAACGGCAATTAGGTGAAGAGCGGTTATGTCCTGATTGTCAGCGCCCTGTGGAATTAATTAAAGAAGAAAGCTACTTTTTTAAAATGTCCAAATATGCGGAGCGACTTTTAGAACATATTGCGGAAAACCCGGAATTTATTCAGCCTGTCTCGCGGCGTAATGAGATGATTAATTTTATCAAAAGTGGTTTAGAAGATTTATGTGTTTCGAGAACTACTTTTAGTTGGGGTATTCCGGTACCCATTAATGAAAAACATGTAATTTATGTTTGGTTTGATGCGTTAACGAATTATTTGAGCGCTTTAGGTTATGGTACAGAGCATGATCAGTTATATCAAAAATATTGGCCCGCCGATGTTCATTTGGTAGGTAAAGACATTGTTCGTTTTCATACAGTAATTTGGCCGACGATTTTGATGGCCGCCGGTCTTCCTTTGCCTAAACAGGTTTTCGGTCATGGCTGGTTGCTTTTAGATTCCGGGAAGATGTCTAAATCGAAAGGGAATGTGGTTGACCCTGTTGTTTTAATTGAAAAATATGGTGTGGATGCGGTGCGCTACTTTTTATTGCGAGAAATTCCTTTAGGCTTAGATGGTTATTATTCTGAAGCTAATTTGATTCAGCGGATTAATACCGACTTGGCTAATGACTTTGGCAATCTTGTTTCACGTAGTGTGACCATGGTAGAAAAGTATTGTGGTGGTGAAGTGCCATCAGCGCAAGGGGAAGCAGATCCTTTCGAACGTGAGTTGCTGGCCTTGGCTGCTACTGTGCCTCAAGCGGTAGCGGGGTTTTATGACCGGATGGACTTTGCTAATGCTTTAGATTGTGTTTGGCGCTTGGTAAAGAGGGCTAATAAGTATATTGATGAAACAATGCCTTGGGTTTTGGCCAAAGACCCTTGTCAAAAGGGAAAATTAGATACGGTTTTATATAATTTAATAGAAGTTATTCGGATCGTTACTGTAATGATTGCCCCGGCCATGCCTGCTCTGTGGCCCAAAGTGTCTGCTCAGATTGGGGCTACTGTTACCTTTCAGCCAACTTGGGCTGATATTGAATGGGGCAAAACACGTCCCGGACAGGTGGTCGCCAAAGGCAAACCCCTTTTCCCCCGCATTGAGGTCAGAGAAGAACAGAAAAAAAAGCAGGAAGAAAAGCAAGCAGCAGAAAAGGGGAAGATAGAGTCAGGGGAAATAGCGTTTGAGGACTTTGCTAAAATAGATTTACGCGTAGCAGAGGTTCTGGCTTGTGAAAAAGTAGAAGATACGGAAAAACTTTTAAAATTAGAGATAAGAATAGGTGAGGAAACGCGGACAATTGTTTCCGGCATAGCTCAGCATTACACCCCTCAAGAGCTGGTGGGCAAAAAGGTTATCGTGGTGGCTAATCTAAAACCGGCTAAATTGCGCGGTATTTTATCTGAAGGTATGCTTTTAGTAGCTTCACATGGTGATGTTTTAGAAGTTTTGACTGTGGAGCAGAATTTGCCATCAGGTAGTGAGGTTAATTAAGGAGGCTGGTGATATGTATTTTGATACACATGCTCATTTAGATGATATTCAGTTTGCGGAAGACCAAGCAGCAGTAATTAAGCGTGCTCAAAAGGCCGAAGTGGAGTTAATTATTAATGTTGGTTGTAGTGATCCCGCGACCTGGTATAATGAAGCCTTAATCCAAAAATACAACTTTATTTATGCGGCGGTAGGCTTGCATCCCCATGAGGCCCAAGACCTTAAGCCAGAAAGCTTAGCCCAATTATATGAATTAGCCCAAAAGCCTCGCGTCGTAGCTGTGGGGGAGATTGGGCTTGATTATCATTATGACTTTTCACCACGTGCTACACAACAGATGGTGTTTCGTAAAATGATTGGCTTGGCGCGTGATTTACAATTACCACTAATTATTCATTGTCGTGAGGCTTATGAGGACGTTTTGCGGATTATTAAAGCAGAGAAGGCGAGTGAAGTAGGTGGTGTTTTCCATTGTTATTCGGGAAGTTGGCCCGGAGCTAAGGAAATTTTTAAATTAGGATTTTATCTTGCTTTAGGTGGTGTGGTAACTTTTGCAAATGCGCGCAAAGCAGTAGAAGTGGCGCGAAAAATACCACTGGAGTATCTTTTGTTAGAAACTGATTGTCCTTATTTAACTCCTGTTCCTTATCGAGGTCAAAGGAATGAGCCTGCTTATGTGGTTAAGGTGGCTGAAAAGATTGCGGAGCTTAAAGGTATAGCTGTAGAAGAAGTAGCACAGGCTACTTTAGTTAATGGAAAGAGGTTGTTTAACATTGCGGGAGATTTTAAAAAAACATAATTTCCGTTATAAAAAAAAATGGGGACAGAATTTTATTTTTGAGCAAAATTTATTACAGCGCATAGTAACAGAGGCAGGCATTGTTCCCGGAGACTGCGTGGTAGAAATAGGAGCTGGAGTTGGGACATTGACTCGTGAGCTTTTAGCCCAGGGCGCCCAAGTGTTGGCTATTGAAATTGATCGAACCTTGTTGCCCCTTTTAGCTAGTTTGTTTGCGGAGGAGAACGTTGTTTTTGTCCAAGGCGATGTAATGCAGCTGGACTTAGATGAATTAACACGCGCCCAGGGCTGGTCCGGTTATAAGGTGGTAGCTAATCTTCCTTATTATATTACTACTCCTCTAGTGATGAAATTATTGGAAGAAGAAGCGGAGATTGAAGATATTGTGGTGATGATGCAAAAAGAAGTGGCGGCAAGATTAATGGCTGTGCCGGGCACGAAGGAATATGGTGCGCTTACCTTAGCTGTACAGTATTATGCGGAACCGGAAATACTGTTTCCCGTTTCGCGACATGTTTTTCAGCCTGTTCCCCAGGTGGATTCTGCTGTAATTCGTTTAAAACCCAGAAAAGAGCCTCCCGTTCAGGTAGAGGATAAGGCCTTGCTCTTTAGAATTATTAAAGCTGCTTTTGGACAACGGCGCAAGGTTTTACTTAATTCGCTTTTGAAAACACACCCGGGTGTGGAGAAAAAAACACTTGGAGAAGTATTGGTACAGGCTGGGATCGATTCCCGGATCCGAGGAGAAGTCTTAAGTTTAGAACAATTCGCCATTTTGTCTAATATTTGGGTTGCAAAAATAAAACAAATGATATAAAGTAGTACGAAGGTATAAAAAAGAAGGTAACAGGGTATACTCACGCTGTTACTTTCTTTTGGTTTTTTTTACTACTGGAAAACCCCAAAAGGGCAAACTATAATAAGCGTTACAACTGACAACTTGCTACAAAACAATGTGTTTAAGTTGCCGGAGGAGGCGAATTAATGAGAAAAAAACATTTTTTAGCCATTACTGTACTTACGTTTATGTTCATGTTGCTGATGGCTTCTCCCCTTTTTGCCGCTACTACTCATAAAGTTAAAAAGGGGGATACTTTATTTAGGTTAAGTCGAAATTATGGTGTTTCTATTGCCGAGATTAAGAGTGCTAATGGTTTAAAATCAGATTTAATTCTAATTGGACAAGTATTAAGGATTCCTACAGCGACTACTAATGTTTCGCGTAGTGGAAGAGATTTTAGTCAAGCAGAAATTAATTGGTTAGCCCGGGTCGTCCATGGTGAAGCCCGCGGGGAGTCTTATACAGGGCAAGTGGCTGTGGCAGCCGTTGTGCTTAATCGTGTTGATAGTAGGCAGTTCCCGAATACGGTGCAAGGGGTAGTTTTTCAGCCGGGTGCTTTTACGGCGGTTACCGATGGGCAGATTAATTTAACTCCTAATACAATAGCATATAGAGCTGTGCGTGAGGCTATAGCCGGTTCCGACCCTTCCGGGGGTGCCCTTTATTATTGGAATCCGGCCAAAGCTACCAGCAAATGGATTTGGTCACGCACAATCATTAACCGTATCGGTAATCATGTTTTTGGGATTTAATTTGGGGTATATAAATTAATAAGTTTGTTGTCAGAGATTTAAAAAAGTGAGCCTTTCTCAACTAATGTGGAGAAGGGCTTACTTTTTGGGCAGGAAAAGGCAGAAAAAAAGCTAAATAAGAGTAGGAAGGAGTTCGGTAGGAAAGGGAAAGGGGGAGGTTAATGAAATATCGGAAAGAGAAAGACTCTTTAGGTGAGGTTTTAGTCCCCGATGATAAGTTGTGGGGGGCTCAGACGCAAAGAAGTCTGGAAAACTTTAAAATAGGGCAAGAAAAAATGCCACGTGAAATAATTAGGGCTTTAGTGTTAATTAAAAAAGTAGCGGCTCAAGTTAATTATGAATTGGGGCTACTGGCTGAGGCAGAACAACAGGCAATAGGGCAAGCATGTACAGAGATTTTAGAGGGTAGTTTGGCAGATAATTTTCCTTTGGTTGTTTGGCAAACGGGGAGCGGTACCCAGACAAATATGAATGTCAATGAAGTCATTGCCCGGCGCGCTAATCAGATTTTAGGAAGAGAGAAAGTTCATCCTCATGACCAGGTTAATAAGGGGCAGAGTTCTAATGATGTTTTCCCTACGGCTATACATATCGCGGCGGTAATGGCTTTAGAGGATGATCTTTTACCGGCAATTAGGCAATTAAAAAAGACTTTTGCCCAAAAAGGTGAGGAGTATCAGGATGTGCTCAAGATTGGTCGGACTCATTTACAGGATGCCACTCCTCTGACTTTTGGTCAGGAGATTAGTGCTTGGGAGCGGATGTTAGAAAAGGCCGAAGCCATGCTTAAAGAAAGTGTGGTGCATTTAAGGGAATTGGCTTTAGGGGGTACTGCTGTAGGCACGGGGTTGAATACCCATCCCGAGTTTGCCGAGCGGGCTGTGGCTAAAATTAAGCAATTGACTAAAAAAGAGTTTGGGGTGGCCCCCAACAAGTTTCATGCGTTGACCAGTAAAGATGCCCTTGTTTTTGCCCATGGAGCTTTAAAAGCACTGGCCGCAGATTTAATGAAGATAGCTAATGATGTCAGGTGGTTAGCCAGTGGCCCACGTTGTGGGTTAGGGGAATTAAGCCTGCCGGCCAATGAACCGGGCAGTTCCATTATGCCCGGTAAGGTTAACCCTACACAATGCGAAGCGTTAACCATGGTTGCTTGTCAAGTAATGGGGAATGATGTCACCCTTGGCATGGCGGCCAGTCAGGGTAATTTGCAACTAAATGTTTTTATGCCGGTATGTGCTTATAATTTCTTGCAGTCGGTACATTTGTTAAGCGAAGCCATTGTTTCTTTCCGGCAAAATTGTATAGAGGGGATGAAGCCTAAGCGGGAGCAAATGCAAAGCTATCTGGAAAGTTCGTTAATGTTGGTAACGGCTTTAACTCCTTATCTAGGTTATGAAAAAGCGGCTCAAATAGCTCAAACGGCATCTCGGGAAGGACTTACCTTAAAAGAAGCGGCTTTAAAACTGAAATTATTGACAGCAGAAGAATTTGAGCAATATGTGCGACCGGAGAAGATGGTTTAAGCTAAAGGAGGTCTAAAAGGTGGATTATACGAAGAAAGCTTTGGAGATGCATAAACAGTTAAAAGGGAAATTAACAGTGCAAAGTAAGGTTTCTTTACAAAACAAAGAAAATTTGGCCCTGGCTTATACACCGGGAGTAGCTGAACCTTGTAAGTTGATTGCCCAGGATAAGTCTTTAGTTTATGAGTATACCCTGAAGGGAAATTTGATTGCTGTTGTTTCCGATGGGACAGCAGTATTGGGGCTGGGGAATATTGGGCCGGAGGCTGCACTACCGGTAATGGAGGGGAAATGTATCCTGTTTAAAGAGTTTGCCGGTGTGGATGCTGTTCCTTTATGTATAGGAACGACAGATGTGGAGAAGATTGTGGAGTTTGTGGTACAAGTGTCTCCTACTTTTGGCGGTATAAATTTAGAAGATATTAGTAGTCCTCGTTGTTTTGTTATTGAAAGAAAATTAAAAGAAAGATTAGCGATTCCTGTTTTTCATGATGACCAGCATGGTACGGCCGTTGTTGTTTTAGCCGCCTTAATTAATGCGGCCAAGGTAGTGGGTAAAGAGTTTATAGAGTTGCAAGTGATTATTAATGGTGCCGGGGCCGCTGGAATCAGTATTGCTAAGCTTTTAAAGGCAGCAGGGCTTCAAGATATAATTTTATGTAACCGCGGTGGGGCTATTTATCAAGGTTGCCCCCAAAAAATAAATAGTGAGCAAGAACGGATGGCTTTAGAGACGAACTTAGAGCGGAAGAAAGGGTTATTGGAGGACGTCATTCAAGGTGCTGATGTGTTTATCGGAGTTTCACAAGCAGGCTTACTTACTGCGGAGATGGTGCAGCAAATGAAAAAAGAGCCTATTGTTTTAGCGCTGGCTAACCCTTTGCCGGAAATATTTCCGGAGGAGGCATTGGCGGCCGGGGCAAAAGTTGTGGGCACAGGGCGGTCCGATTATCCTAATCAAATTAATAATGTGTTAGCTTTCCCCGGTATTTTCCGTGGTGCTTTAGATGTGCAAGCTACAGATATTAATGAAGCGATGAAATTGGCGGCAGCGCGGGCGTTAGCTCAGGTGCTTACGCCGGAAGAGCTGACAGCTGATTATATTGTGCCTTCGGCTTTTGATTTCCGTGTAGGTCCCAGCGTAGCTGACGCTGTAGCAGAAGCTGCGGTTAAGTCGGGTGTAGCTCGTAAAAGATTAAGCTATGCCGTAGAGTTAGCGCAAGCCAGTAGCTTAATGAAAAAAAGTTAAAAGGTGTATTTTCTCCTTTATATTTAACCAAGCGTAGGCGAAAAACATAGAATAGAATGTAAAGGAGAGATGCCGGATGAAGAAACAATTAGAAGTAGGCGATATTGTCGGTCGCAAATCTCATGGTAGTGATATCTTGTTTCGGATCACGGAGATTGTTAGTGAGTTTGAGGAAGCGAAAGCCCTTTTAAGGGGGCTGGATGTAAGACTGTATGCTGATGCTCCTCTCCGGGATTTAGAAAAAAAGACTTTCTCCGAAATTAGTAAATATAGACAGCAATATATAAAAAAAAACAGTGCCTGCATGCGTCGCATCTTTGAACGGAGGCTGGAGGATGAAACAAGGCTTTTTTTAAGAAGGGGAGAAGAAGGCTTTAAAAAAACAATGCGAACCGAGGATACGACTCATTTTGAAGTGCCGGGGGAAGTTTTGCATTTGGATGGGGATAAAGAATATTTACAACTATGTAAAACGACGTATGCTCAGCTTAATATTAAAATGAATGGCTTTGAAGTTCCGGAGGAAAAGCAACCGGAATTGGTGTATGAGTATTTACAAAAATATACTCCTAATATTCTTGTTTTAACAGGACATGATGGTGTGCTTAAAAATATTACTGATTTTAAGAATGTGGATAATTACAGAAATTCTCCTTATTTTATTAAAGCGGTACGTAAAGCACGTGAGTATGAGCCGGGTCGTGATGACTTGATTATTTTTGCCGGGGCTTGTCAGTCTCATTATGAGGCTTTAATTGCGGCCGGGGCTAATTTTGCCAGTTCCCCGCAAAGAGTTTTAATTCATGCGTTCGACCCTGTTTTTATTGCAGAGAAATTAGCCTATAGTTCTATTTATGAAGCTTTAAGTGTAGAAGATATTTTAAATAATACAATTACCGGCTTAGATGGGGTGGGGGGAATTGAAACTAGAGGTTGTTTACGCCTTGGTTATCCTAAATCGCCATATTAGGCTTGTTAAGCGCTTTTTTGTTTGTTGACAAGGCAAGGCGAGTCTAGTATAATATAATATTTATTTGACAAGATGCCAATTTGATGATACAATTAGTTTGTTATTATAGAAAGAAGGTGGTGTCTTGTTAGCCAAAAAGGTTTTTGCAGATATTAAGCGTGATTTAGAGCCATTTGTGGGTAATAAAATCAAGCTTAAGGCGAATCGAGGGCGAAAAAAAATTATTGAAAAAGTAGGTGTGCTAGAAAGCACTTATCCTAATATTTTTGTAATTCGCTTAGATGAAAAACAAGTTAAACGCCGTATTTCTTTTACCTATGCTGATATTTTAACAGATACTGTTCAGCTAACTGTTTTTGATGGAGATGAGAACATTAGAATAACGGCTAATGGTTCATAACTGCTGAGTTTCAGCAGTTTTTTTATTTTAAAATAACAAAATGAAGAATTTCCCATACCCTTTTAATCTTGCAAAAAAGAGGGTATTTTTTATGCTTGAGCAAGAGCAAAAGGTTGTAACAACAGGGAAGAAAAAATATCAAGTTTGTCGGAAGATAAGCCAATCAAGTAAAATACAATTATGTCTTTTGACAAATTTGATTAAAAAGGGGAGGTTTTGGATGAACCAGAAGATGAAGTTGTGGATTCGGTTTTTAAGCTTGTTTTTGTTAGCAGCTTTTGGGGTTAGTCTTTTAGCAGTTCCGGCTCAGGCCGAGGTGAAGAAACTTACATATCGCACCATGGTATTAGGGTCTGATGTAGTTAAAGTGCAACCGTGGGAAAAGGAAAATCAAATTTATGAGTTTTTGTTTAATGACCAAGTGGTAATGCGTTATCGCACGATGTCGCAAGGTTTAAGTGCCCAAGAAAGAGCATTGACTCTGTGGGAAAGAGCGAAAAGCTTAGGGGGAACATTAAAAGAAGGCACGGTAGCGGTCGACTGTCTACAAGGTAGTTTTGTAGTTACGGTTGCGGATCGGCTTTTTGTTACGGTTACGGAAGATGACTTTAAAGCCAATAATTCTACAGGTGAAGGGCTGGCTCAAGTTTGGGCCGAGAATCTTAGAAGGGCGAAAAGGTCTATGCCGGACAAAGTTATACAAGAAAAGCCGGTTCGAGAGAACTTGACCCCGAGAACACCGTCGGAAACAGAGAAACAGCAGGAACTTGAGGAAACCGGTACTGAGAAAACCGGTACTGAAGAAACAAGCAGTGTGCCTCATGAAAGCACGGTAGCTACTGCACAGGAATTAAAAATGTTAGGGTTAATTAATGCGGAACGGGCAAAAGCCGGTGTTAAACCACTGGTGCTGAAGCCTGAATTAGTAAAAATTGCCAGAATTAAATCACAAGAGATGATTGACGAAAATTATTTTAGTCACGTTTCACCTACCTATGGTGACCCTTTTACGATGCTCAAGAACTTTGGTATAAAATATGGGTATGCCGGAGAAAATTTGGCCGGTAATCCTACAGTAGAAAATGCACATCAGAGTTTAATGGCTTCTTCCGGACATAAAAAGAATATTCTTAATCCTAATTATACTCATATAGGCATAGGCATTGTGGCCGGAGGTCCTTATGGACAGATGTTTACTCAGCTTTTTATCAGTGAGTGAATCTCCTCCGCTTTCAACTACTCCTTGCCAAAGTAAGCAATCTAGACACAACCGCGACTGACCTTTCATATTATATTAAGTAACAAGATAATTTTTAGGGCACATATTTTTAAGTTGTGCATATACTTAAGTGAATTAAGATGAAAAGGAAAGGAGGTCGTGGGGTTATGGCCATTACAGTTTCGACGCGCAGACTTAAGGTGGAAAATGTAATTGGGGAAGCCATTAAGCAGGTCAATGTTGTTAGAGATATTACTCTTCCTGTCTTAGCCAAGAAGATCGAAAGCATTGATACTAAAATTAATAATGTTAAACATAAAATTATTGACAATAAAATTGTGGTGGAAGCGGACCTGCAAAAACAAATTTATTATGTGGAATGTGTTACCGGTGATGTGCAGGAATACACGGTTCCGACGGAAAAGATTACCGAGTTTGTGCATTTAGAAGGTGCTGTCCAGGGCATGGATGCTAAAGTAAGTGCGGAGATAGAGTATTGTGATGTAGAAGCAATTGACATGGCAGGAGACAATCAATGTCATCGGAGGTTTCAGCAGACTTGTATTCTCAAAATTAGAGCCAAAGTAATTGAAATGGTAGAAATTGAAATTATTACCAATGTATCCGGGGATGGGATTGTGCCTACTTTTGCCACTGTTACCATTGATAACATTATTGGGGCAGGGGAGGAACAGTATAATCTCAGTGATAATTTCATTGAGCTTCCGGCGGCGACGAAAAAGATTAAAAGCATTGATGCTGAAATCCGTGATGTGGAGGAAAAGGTGATTCCCGGTAAGGTAATTGTGAAAGGGAAGTTGCATAAACAAATTTATTATGTACTTGAACCTAGCGGAGAAGTGAAAGAAACATCGGCAGATGTGCCTTTTAGTGTTTTTGTTCCTGTAGAGGGAGCTCAAAAAGGTGCTAGTATCTCGACAGATATCCAAATAGAATATATCGATAGTGAACTGGTGACCAGAAATGGTCGGAAGTTTATTCGCGAAACAATAGTTTTGCGAGTAACAGCTAAGGTTATCGAGCGTCTCACGATTAATGTTGTCACCGCAGTCTTAGGGGCAGAGGTGGAGACGAGAACATTAAAGATTGAAAGTGCTATCGGGGTTGCAGAGCGACAGGTTAATATTTTAGCTGATATCTTTACACCCACAGAAGCTCGCAAAGTGGCTAGAGTTGATGCCGAGCTTAGAGATTTAGAAGGTGAGGCTATTCCCAATAAGGTGATTGTCAAGGGTACCTTACATAAACAAATTTATTATGTCTCGGCCGTTGATAATCAGCTACGCGAATTGTCTGTAGATGAACCATTTACAGAGTTTGTTCATATTGAAGGAGCCCAAAAAGGTGATGTAGTGGACGTTTCGGGCAGAATAGAGTATGTGAATGTAGAGGCTAAAGCTACTACTCCCACTACTAATTGGCGGCAGACAGCAGTTTTAGAGATTAGGGCCAAAGTGACTGTGACTGAGGAAATTACAGTAGTGACAGCAGTAAGAGCGGTTGCTCCTCCGGTATGTCCTCCGGGAGAAACATTTGATTATGTGATTCAAAAAGGAGATACCTTATTTTCTATAGCCACACGATACGGGGTTACAGTGAAGCAAATTATGGCTGTCAATCCGGAAATTACTAATCCTAATCTGATTTTTGTCGGACAGACGATTAAAGTGCCTTGTCCTTCGGGCATGGGTTAAAGTTAATAAAAAAGGGGGTCTTAATAAGACCCCTTTTTTTATTGCGAAAATAAAGATGATTAAAACAGTCTCCTGCAGGCAATACTAATAAAAGAAGTTGCCGGCATAATCAGCAAAGGAGATGGTGATGAAGATGAAAAAAAGGTTTGTGGGGGGTATAGTAGTTTTTTTAGTTCTTACTATATTTTGTTGCTTACTGACCACTAAGACAAAAACACCGCCTTTAATTAGGTTGCATATTCTCGCCAACAGTGATAGTCAAGCAGACCAAGCCCTAAAATATAAAGTGCGGGATGAGTTAATTAAAATTATGCAGGAGGAATTTAGCAAGTCGCAAAGCATAGAGGAATCCAGGTCTATTTTATTAAGCCGACTACCATTTTTAGCAGAAAAAGCAGAAGAATATGTAGCACGAGAAGGCTTTGCTTATCCGGTGCAAGCTGTTTATGGCAAGTTTAAATTTCCTCGCAGGGACTATGGTGCTTTTGTGCTTCCCGCGGGTCGCTATGAAGCGTTAAGACTTGTTTTGGGTGAAGGGAAAGGAGCTAATTGGTGGTGTGTGCTTTTTCCGCCCCTTTGTTTTATCGAAGGTGAGCAAAGTTTATGTTTGGAAAGTGAGGGGGTAAAAATTTTAGAGCAGGGTGAGCTTGGAGCCCAAAAAGTGCAAATAAAGCCGGCTTTTAAAATAGTGGAGGCTTGGCAAGAAATATTTAAGGGAAAATGTAAATAATAGATTTTTGCTAGTGATAATATGATATAATTTGTTTAAGAAGTTGAAATGGCTAGTGTTGATACTAGCCATTTATAATCAAAGGGGCTTGCTTTAAAGTATTTTAACAGATGTGCCGAGATGAACAAGGGAAAAGATTGTTTCAATATCATGATTATGCATGCGGATACAGCCTAAAGAGACAGCTTTACCAATACAAGAAGGATTATTGGTGCCATGAATGCCATAATTGGGTTTACTAAGCCCTAACCATCTAGTACCATAGACTTGACGCCCATCCATAATTTTTTTATTGATGATTTCCCAAGAGCCAATGGGCGAAGGAGTGCTGGGCTTGCCAATAGCGATAGGATAAGAATTAAAAAGTTGTTGTCTTTGATAAAGGTAAAGTCGTCTTTCACGTAAAGTAATTTTAATGAAGATACTACCGGGAGACAAAACAGATCACCTCATTTTAAGTTGATGTTATTGTTAGTTTATTGCATAGATAAGAAGATGTTGCGGAGAATTTATTTACTAAAGGAGTTTTAGGGCAATGGCTATTGATTATCAGCAGATGGCTTTTTATGCTTTAGGCGGGTTAGCTTTCTTTCTGTTTGGTGTTAAATATATGTCTAATGCCCTGCAAAATGTGGCCGGAGATAAATTGCGTTCTTTTTTAGAAAAGGGGACGCGAACTCCGGTACGTGGTGTTTTGTTGGGTGCTTTAGTGACGGCGATTATTCAAAGTAGTTCCGGCACTACGGTGTTAACCGTAGGGCTGGTTAATTCAGGACTTTTGACTTTGCGCCAGGCTATTGGGGTAATTATGGGAGCGAATATCGGGACAACGGTAACAGCATATTTAATTGGTTTTAAATTAGAACATTATGCTCTCCCTGTTTTAGCCTTGGGCGTTTTTTTGTTATTCTTTTTTAAAAATAAAAAAGTGGTTAATATGGGACAGGTTCTGTTTGGTTTGGGTATGCTTTTTTACGGGATGGAAACAATGGGGAAAGGCTTTTCTCCTTTGCGCAACTCGGAGTTTTTTCTTAATTTAATGGTTAATATTGAAGGACGAGCGATATTAGGTGTATTGGTAGGGGCTATTTTTACAGCTTTGGTGCAAAGTAGTAGTGCCACGATTGGTGTTTTACAGGAATTAGCCTACCAAGGTGCGATTACATATGGTCAGGCGGTTCCGATTCTGTTTGGCGATAATATTGGGACTACGATTACAGCGCTTTTAGCGGCAATTGGAACCTCGGTTGCGGCAAAAAGAACGGCCCTATCTCACTGTTTATTTAACCTTTTAGGCACCATGATTTTCCTACCTTTGTTTATGTTTGGTATTTTTCCGGAAATGGTGCGTTTATTTACAAATTATATCTGTTTTTTATTGCCTGGTTTTGAAGGCACTTGGGAAGTTATTAATGTCAAAATGCAACTGGCTCAAACACACGGTGTTTTTAATCTCAGTAATACTTTAATTCAATTCCCGTTTGTTTCTTTTTTAGCAGCTATGGTTACGAGGATAATCCCCGGAGAAGATATTGTCACGAGATTTGAACCCGAATATTTGGAGCCGCGTTTGCTTGCTAATCCTCCTGTAGCTTTAGGGCAGGTAGGGCGGGAAGTTATCCGGATGGGGATTTTGGCGAAAAAGTCATTGGAATATGCTGCTGCTTATTTCTTTACGGAATTAAAAACAGAAGCTGAAAAAGCGGTTCAAATAGAAAAAGTGATTAATAATTTGCAAAGAAAAATAACAGATTATATCGTGAAAGTTTCCGAGGAGAAGCTTTCCGAAGAGGATAATAATCGTGCTTATACTTATGTACAGGCGATTATCGATATCGAAAGAGTAGGAGACCATACGGAAAACATTGTGGAATTAACTGAAATTCGTATCGAGAAAAACGTTGTTTTTTCTAAAAATGCGATGACCGATATAAGTGAGATGTTTGCTAAAACCCTAGCTACATATGAGCAAGCTGTAAAATGTTTGGAAAAGCATGACCCTTGGTTAGCGCAAGAGGTTGTTAAGAGTGATGACACGATTGATGAAATGGAAAAAGAATTGCGTCGTACCCATATTGCTCGTCTTAATGAAGGGACTTGTAGTGGTGAGGCCGGAGCCATTTATTTGGATATTTTAAGCAACCTAGAACGTATTGGCGACCATGCCGTAAATATTGCCCAGTATGTTTTGGGAAAAAGATGAATACTGTATTCATTAAAAATTATGTTGAAAAGGCCGATAAGTGAAGTTATAATATAAATAGATTGTTTATATTTTGACAAGTTAAAATAATGATATAAAATGGTTATATTCCCCATTTCGTTACAACAGGAGAAAAAGTGCTTGTACAAGGTGGTATTTCTATGATAGCGAAAAAGAACCTAGCAAGAGAAGCGCAATTAAAACAATTAATAGTGCTCCCTTTAGCTCTTTTTATTTTCTGGATAATTCTTACGGGAAGTTTTACAACTAAAAGTTTAATCATCGGTTTAATGGCGGCATTAATTGTTTCCCGGTTGTGTAGTCCGATTTTGTATTTACCGGCGGCACATACTCCGGGGAAAAGTTATGCCGCTTTTGATCTTCCTTATCTTAAGTTGTTTTTTTATTTATTCTGGTTGCTTGGGGAATTAATTAAAGCCAATATTCAAGTGGCTTTAATTGTTTTAAATCCTAAAATGCCGATTAGTCCGCAAGTGGTTACATTTAAAAAGCCGTTAGATCATCCAGTAGCGCAAACCTTGCTTGCCAAATCGATTATTTTGACACCGGGAACAATAACTATGGACGTGGGGGACGATATATATACGATTCATGCTTTAACCAAAGATGCGGCTCTTTCTTTAGCTCCTCTAGAGGGGGAAGGCGAGATGCCGGTTCGTGTAGGTCGCCTCTTTAATGAATAAGCCGAGGTGAAAGAAAATGATTACCGATAAATTGCTTTTGACTTTTTTGATTGCCCTTATTGTTATTATCTTTCTGATGCTGTTTAGGGTATTAAAAGGGCCTACAGTCTTTGACCGTTTAAATGGGCTTGGTGTTATTGGCACAGACACTATTGTTGTTTTAATTTTGCTCGGGTTTTTAGAAAAACGAGTGAATATGTATGTTGATATCGCTATTTCTTATGGTATCTTAGGCTTTATTAGTTTAGTTGTTATTGCTAAATATTTCGAGGGGAAGGGAGACGTGAAACCATGACAATAGTAGCCCTTGTTTTATTATTTAGTGGGTTTTTCTTTATCGTGGTAGCTGCCTTAGGCGTAATTCGTTTCCCTGATTTTTATACCCGCTTACATGCGGCAGGAAAGGGCGATACATTAGGGATAGCTCTTTTTGTGCTGGGATTAGCAGTTTATAATGGCTTTAATTTTGTTAGTTTAAAACTTCTTTTAATTGTCTTGTTTGTTTTTTTAGCCAATCCTATTGGCGGGCACGTTTTAAGCAGAGCTGCTTTCAGATCTGGGCTTAAGCCTTGGACGAAGAAGGGGGAATAAGTTATGCCGGGTGCATTTTTCTTAGGTTTTTTAGTCTTTTTAATGGCAGTAACAGGGCTTTCTGCACTTTTTGCGCGTGACCTTTTGGCCTCGATTATCATGTTTAGTGCTTTCAGTTATTTTGCTGTGCTTACTTATTTAACGATGGGAGCCCCTGATGTGGCTTTTACGGAAGCTGTTGTAGGCGTTGTCTCTACGACTTTCTTTATTGTCGCTCTCAGACGCATGAAGAGGGGGAGTTCTAAGTGAAATTTGTGCGGGCGGGTGCTTTATTAGTTGTGGTCGTGATGACTGTGGTTTTATTTATTGGTGCCGGGGCTTTACCCGCAATCTATAATCCACAATCTCCGGCTTCGACTCATGTATCAGATCGTTATATCGAAAAATCCGTTGAGGAAACGGGTTCTTTAAACTTTGTCACGGCTGTGTTAGCGGATTACCGGGGTTATGATACTTTAGGAGAGACAACCGTGATTTTTACCGCCGGTTTAGCTGCCGTTGTTTTGTTACGAAGTGCCCAAAAGGCAGATTCCCGGGGAAAAAAGGTTCCTTTAGCGAAGGCAGGAAAAGGCATGAGCGAGCGTTTTGGAACCATAGTTTTAAATACTGCTGCTCGTTTTGTGATTCCTTTTGTTACACTCTATGGTGTGTATGTACTTGTGGGTGGTGGTGAGGGTAATCCCGGTGGTGGTTTCCAGTCCGGTGCCGTTTTAGCAATTGCTATTATTATCAGTCGTTTAGTCTATGGGGAAGGGGCTGCCTTTAATATTTCAGGGGATCTGGCGCTTATTCTGGCCGGGATAGGTACTTTTATCTATGCTTTTGTAGGAGTGTTGACTCTTCTTTGGGGTGGCAATTTTTTGGAGTATGGGATTGCTCCTTTTTTGATGTCGGCAGCCGAAAAACATTCTTTAGGAATATCAGGAATTGAAATCGGGGTTACGCTTTGCGTAATGGCGACGATTATTGCTATTTTTGATGCCTTGGCTAGAAAGGAAGAAGTATCATGAGAGAATTATTTACGGAACATTTAATCTATTGGTTAATTCTTTTCCTGTTTATGCTAGGTCCTTATGGTATGATTTTTAAAAAGAATTTGGTAAAAAAGTTAATGTCGATGAACATTATGCAGGTAGCTGTAATTTTGTTTTTCTTAGCTTTAGGTCAAAAAACGGGGGGAACAATCCCTATTAATTTACCTGGTCTTATAGGGGCGGAACATTATATTAACCCCCTACCACACACCTTGATGTTGACGGCGATTGTAGTGAGTTTGGCTACTTTGGGCGTGTCTTTAGGTTTGCTTTTAACAGTGCAAAAACGTTATGGCACCTTAGAAGAAGATGAATTGCTGCGGAGGATGAATCAATGAAGGAACAACTTCCTGCTTTAATTGTAATCGTACCATTATTAATAGCTTTGCTTTCCCCTCTAGTAGCTTATTTTTCGACGAGGTTACTACGAGGCTTAGGTCTTACGGCTGCTGCCGTATCCTTTGTTAGTGCAGTTGGTGCTTTAGGGCATGCACTTACTAAGGGGCCTTGGCATTATTATTTTGGTAATTGGGCTCCCCCTTGGGGTATAGAATATGTGATTGACCCCTTAAGTGGGTTGATGGCTGTCTTAGTTTCTTTTCTTAGTTTAGTTGTTTTAATTTATACTGACTCTTTTTTACGTGAAGAAGGTTGGTTGAAACAGGGAATTCATTATGCCCTCTATTTGTTATTGACGGCCGGACTGTTGGGGATGACAGTCACGGGTGATGTCTTTAATCTTTATGTCTTTTTAGAAATATCATCATTAAGTGCATATGGCTTAATTGCTTCGGGAGGATATAAAGCGACGGTGTCAGCTTTTCGTTATGTGCTCGTAGGTACTGTCGGGGCTTCCTTTTATCTTTTGGGAGTTGGTTATCTTTATGCGATAACCGGTTCTTTAAACATGGCGGACCTTACTGTACGGTTACAACCTTTGCTGGATTCACAGGCTGTTTTGATTGCTATGGTTTTAATTTTAGTGGGGATGGGAATTAAAATGGCTCTTTTCCCTCTGCATGGTTGGTTGCCTGATGCTTACACCTATTCTCCACCGGCGGCGATCCCTTTTATCGCCGGGGTCATGACGAAAGTAATGGCGTATGTACTGTTGCGATATTTCTTTTTTATTTTTGGTGTTCTCAATGGTTTCGTTCCTTTAGTTTTAGAGGTAGTAGGCTGGATTGCTGCTTTAGGAATTATTTTAGCTTCGGTCATGGCTATTGCCCAGTCGGATTTTCGACGCATGCTGGCTTTTTCCAGTGTGGCCCAGGTAGGCTATATTGGTTTAGGTTTATCTTTAGGTAATATGTTTGGTTTTATTGGTGCTGTTTTTCATATTATTAACCATGCCATCATGAAATGTTGTCTGTTTTTGGTGGCCGGAGGAGTCAAATGGAAAACGGGAGAACATTTAATTGAAAAATATGCGGAGATGAGCCGTAGGATGCCTTTAACCATGGGAGCTTTTTTGTTGGGGGCTTTTTCGATGGTGGGTATTCCACCTACGGCAGGATTCTTTAGTAAGTGGTATTTAATTTTAGGTGCTATAGAAAAAGACTTGTGGATTTATGTAGTTGTAATTATCTTGAGTAGTTTATTAAATGCTATTTATTTCTTCCGGGTCATCGAACAAGCTTACTTGAAAAAAGCACCTGTGGCAGAAAGAGAAAAATTTGTTGAGGATAAAAAGCCTGAACTTCCCGCAACAATGTTGGTACCTATCGTTGTTTTAGGAGCTTGCATTTTGGTGGTGGGGATATTAAATGAACCACTTGTTTCTAATATTTTACTCATGGCGTTCCCGGGAGGTGGATTATAATGTCGATGGAGTTTTTGCTTGCTTATCGTCCTCTCTGGGCAATTTTGATTTCTTTAGTGGCGGCAGCATTAATTATGTTAACCGGTGATAAACGTCCTAATCTGCGGGAAACTTGGACAATTGTTGCTGCTGTAGGAAAAATGCTTATTGTTTTTTCCATGTTGCCTCTTGTTTTAGCGGGGGGAGTTATCGAAATAGAACCATTTAAGATTGCCCGAGGCGTTTCCCTTCATTTGCGGGCTGATGCTGCCGGGATGGTCTTTGCTGTGTTAGCTTCCTTCCTTTGGGTGGTAACTTCTTTTTATTCCATTGGTTATATGCGGAAATTGCAAGAAGAACATCAGACCGGCTATTTTGCTTGTTTTGCGGTTTGCCTTTCGGCCACAATGGGAATTGCTTTTGCCGCGAACTTATTAACGTTTTTCGTTTTTTATGAGATTTTAACGATTGCTACTTATCCTTTGGTTGTTCATCATCGTGACCAAGAATCAATTAAGGCCGGTCGTAAATACTTAGCATATACACTGATTGCCGGACAGCTTTTCTTGGTGGGCATTTTGTGGGTACAGTTTTTAGTAGGTCATGGCGATTTTCAGCCGGGTGGCTTTTTAGCCGGGAAAGCATCAGTAGGTGCTTTACAAACTATCTTTTTGTTGATGACTTTAGGTACGGCGGTAAAAGCAGGTGTGATGCCTGTACATGGTTGGCTTCCTTCCGCTATGGTAGCTCCTACACCGGTAAGTGCTTTGCTACATGCGGTAGCTGTAGTTAAGGCAGGGGCTTTTGGGATAGTGCGTATTGTAGGTTATGTTTTTGGCCCTCAGCTTTTGGCGCAATTAGGTGTAGCGCAAATTTTAGCCTGGTTTGCTGCCTTTACCATTATTGTTTCTTCCCTGATTGCTATGGCTCAGGATAATTTGAAAAAGAGATTGGCTTTTTCCACGATTGGTCAATTATCATATGTAGTTTTGGGAGCTGCTCTTTTAACGCCATTAGGAATAATGGGAGGAATTTTTCATATTGTTGCTCATGCCGTGATGAAAATAACTTTGTTCTTTTGTGCCGGGGCTATTTTCGCCACAACTCAGCTGACCAGAGTTAGTGAGCTGAATGGAATTGGGCGAGAGATGCCTTATACAATGGGAGCCTTTACGGTGGGAGCGGTAGGTATTACCGGACTGCCTTTTATCGTTGGATTTATTAGTAAATGGAACTTAGCTTTAGGTTCTTTACAAGGTGGACAAGGTGTTTATGTAGGTGTTTTGCTACTAAGTAGTTTATTAAGTGCGGCTTACTTTTTGCCGATTGTTTATGCAGCTTTCTTCAAAAAGTCTGAGCCTCAGGTGGCAAAACATCATTGTGGTGAGGCCAACAAAATGATGTTGATACCTCTCTTGATTACGGCTGCTGTTTCAATAGTTTTGGGCGTTTTCCCCAATGCGGGGGGCGGTTTGTACGACTTAGCGGCTATGTCAGCTCAAAGTATTGTTAGTGGTCAGTTTATGGTGGGAGGGTGGTAAGAATGTCCACGAAGCGTGTCTTAATTATGAGTGGCGTAGTATTCTTGTTGCTGCTTGTCTTAGAAGTTGTTTTTGTCCGGCCCCATGTTTTTTATTGGTGGCATGGTTTCCTTGGTTTTGATTTTCTTTTTGGACTTTTAGGTACGCTACTTTTATTAGGGTTGGCTAAAGGTTTGATTAATAAGTTGGTCGAACGTGAAGAAGACTATTATGACCATGGTGGAGGTGGAGACAGTCATGCTTGAGTTTCATCCTGGTTTAATTCTGATTCTTGGTGGGTTAATAGCAGCACTTGTCCCCAAACGTCTTCGCCAGGTAGTGATGGTGGGTACACCTCTCTTGGCCATTTGGGCCACTCTTAGTTTAAAGGTCGGTACACAGTGGCAGTATCTGTTTATTAATAATATGGAGTTAATTGTTTTAAAAGCAGACCGGCTTTCTTTGCTCTTTGCTTTTGTGTTTAGCCTGCTTGCTTTATTAGGCTGTATCTATGCTTTGCATCTTGAGCGTCCCGGGGAAACGATGGCCGCTTTATTTTATGCCGGGAGTTCTTTAGGGGTAATTTTCGCCGGTGATTGGTTAACTTTAATTTTATTTTGGGAAATCATGGCTATTTCTTCTGTTTTCCTTGTTTGGAATAAACGATCACCACAAGCGCTCGCCGCCGGTTTTAGATATATTATCATTCATTTTTTAGGTGGTAGTTTGCTCTTGGCCGGAATTTTCCTGCAAGTTTCCGGTGGTCAATTAGTGATAGCACCACTTACCGGAATGAGCGGTTGGTCTTATTGGTTGATTTTGCTGGGTATTTCTATTAATACAGCCATTCCTCCGCTTCATGCTTGGTTGACTGATGCTTATCCGGAAGCGACACTTACAGGTAGTGTGTTTTTATGTGCCTTAACTACGAAAACAGCAGTATATACTTTGATTCGTGTTTTCCCGGGTACCCGTCTTTTGTTATGGTTGGGAGTAATTATGGTTATTTATGGCGTCATTTATGCGATTTTGGAAAATGATATTAGACGTCTTTTGTCCTATCATATTATTAGTCAGGTAGGTTTTATGGTGGTAGGGGTAGGAATTGGTACAGAATTAGCCTTAAATGGAGCGGCAGCCCACGCTTATAATAATATCCTTTATAAAACATTGTTGTTTATGGGAGCAGGTGCGGTTATTTACGCTACCGGTTACGAAAAGTTAACGGAGCTGGGTGGGCTTTATCGTCAGATGCCTTTAACAGCACTTTTCTTTAACATTGGAGCTTTTTCTATTGCGGGGCTACCATTGTTTAGTGGTTTTGTTAGTAAGCCTATGCTGATGAGTGCGGCTACACTAAGTCAAATGCCCGCGGTAGAGCTTTTACTCTATTTAGGTAGTATCGGTACCTTTCTTTCGATTACTTTAAAATTAAATTATTTTATGTTTTTTGGACCAAAGCGCGAGATTAAGGTTAAA
>DUTO01000096.1 GCA_012842035.1 Clostridia bacterium
GGTCACAAAGGAATGCGTGTGCAAGCTATTGTCCAAGAACTAAAAGGTGAAAAAATAGATGTTGTTAAATGGAGTTCTGATCCTACAGAATTTATTGCTAATGCCCTTAGCCCGGCTAAAGTTCTTGCTGTTGAGCTTTTTTCTGAAGAAAAAATGGCACGAGTAGTAGTGCCTGATTATCAGCTTTCTTTGGCTATAGGAAAGGAAGGACAGAATGCTCGGCTGGCAGCTAAATTAACAGGCTGGAAAATAGATATTAAAAATGAGTCGCAAGATGAAGAAAATCTTGAGGATAAAGAAGGGGAATCTGAAGAGGAATTAGAAGAACAAGAAGTGGAACAAGAATTAGAAGTGCAAGAAGAGCTGGAATAAAAGGAGGGGGTTTTCATGCCAAAAAGAAAAGTTCCTCACAGGATGTGTGTAGGTTGTTTAGGAATGAAGCCGAAAAAAGAATTGATTCGTATTGTTCGTACACCGGATGAGGGCGTTGTTCTTGATGCCACAGGAAAAAAACCCGGTCGCGGAGTTTATCTCTGTGCACATAAAGATTGTTTAGCCAAAGCTTTAAAAGGTAATAAGTTAGAAAAGGGACTGCAGCAACCGCTTACAGAGGAATTGGTGCAAAGGCTTAAAATAGGGTTAGGTTATGATAATTCCTCAAAAAATTAAAGCTCTACTTGGTTTTGCTCGAAAAAGTGGACAGTTATTTGCCGGTGAAAAAGTAGTAAAAAATTGCCTGAAAACAAAGAGGGCACAACTTATTCTTATCGCGACCAATTTTCCTGAAAAACGAAAAGATTTTATTCGTAAATGGTGTGTTGATCAAAAAGTGGTCTATTTTATCTTAGGAACAAAAGAAGAATATGGAGAAATTTTAGGCACAACTCCACGCAGTCTTCTTGTTGTAACTGATAAAAAAATGGCTGAAAAAATTTATAAAGATTTGTCTTAAAAAAAGAGGTAGTGTGCTAAAATCAATGGGGGTGATTTGATGGCCACAAAACGTGTCTATGAATTAGCGAGAGAGATGGAGATGACTAGTAAAGAGCTGTTGGCCAAGTTTCGGGAATTAGAACTTGATGTAAAGAATCATATGAGTACTGTTCCTATTGCTGAAGTTGAGCGGATTAAAAAGATGGTTCTTAATCTTGATAAAGTAGAAACTAAATCTAGAACTAAAAAACCGGTAGCAAAACAAACAAAACAAGCTAAGCCAAAAGTAGCAAGCAAGCAGAAAACGGCTGGGCGTAGTAGTAAGGATAAGGACTACAAACGTGAAGAAGGTCAGAAAAAAAGAAAAAAAGTGCAAAGCACAGGTCAGAAAAAAACTTCACGTGCTAATAAAAGAAAGAAACAAAAAATGCCTAAAAAGAAACCGACTCCTGTTAAAGTAAAAGAAATGATGCTTGAAGGTTCTCTTACTGTGCAGGAATTTGCTCATCTTTTAAACAAAAAAGCCGGAGAAGTAATTAAAAAGTTAATGTCTATGGGAGTTATGGCTACTATTAATCAGGAGCTGGATATAGATACTTTAATTTTATTAGGAAGTGAGTTTGGAACTAATGTTGAATTAAAGGCTACTAAAGAAGAATTGCTTTTTGCCGAAGAACCTGATAAACCGGAAGATCTACAGGGGCGGCCCCCCGTCGTAACCATAATGGGACATGTTGACCATGGTAAAACTTCCTTATTAGATATAATTCGCCACACAGATGTTACAGCTACTGAGGCCGGAGGGATTACCCAACATATCGGTGCCTATCAAGTGGAAGTTAAAGGGAAAAAGATTACGTTTCTTGATACACCGGGACATGAAGCATTTACGGCGATGCGGGCTAGAGGAGCGCAAATTACGGATGTTGTTATTTTAGTCGTCGCTGCCGATGATGGAGTTATGCCGCAAACGATTGAAGCGATTAATCATGCTCAAGCAGCTAAGATTCCTATAATTGTAGCGATTACTAAAATTGATAAAGCAGAAGCTAAGCCGGAGCGGATTAAGCAAGAGTTAACGGAATATAATCTTGTCCCTGAAGAATGGGGCGGGGAAACTATTTATTGTCATGTTTCGGCCAAATCTAAAGAAGGGTTAAGTAATCTTTTAGAAATGATCTTGCTTTTAGCAGAGCTTTCGGACCTGAAAGCAAATCCCAATAAAAAGGCTAGTGGAACAATTATTGAAGCTAAACTTGACAAGGGTAGAGGACCGGTTGCTACTGTTTTAATCCAAGACGGAACACTTGTTGTAGGAGATTATCTTATTGTTGGAACTGCTCATGGCAGAATTAGAGCGATGCAAGATGATAAAGGGCGTCGCTTGTCAGAGGTTTTACCTTCTACTCCTGTAGAAATTATTGGGTTATCTGCTGTACCACAAGCGGGTGATAGCTTTAATGTCGTAGAAGACGAGCATTTAGCGAAAGAGATTATTAGTGAACGGACAGTTCAAGAACGCGAAAAAACAATGCAAGTTTCAAGTCATATTTCTCTTGATGAACTTTTTGCCCAAATTAAAAAAGGTGAAATAAAAGATTTAAACATCATTGTTAAGGCCGATGTACATGGGTCGATAGAAGCAATTAAGCATTCATTAGAAGGATTATCTACACCTTCATGGATAATATTCACA
>DUTO01000097.1 GCA_012842035.1 Clostridia bacterium
CGACGTCAGGAAATTGAGGCTTATTGTCGCACAAATTATTTAGAACCACGTCGGGATCCTAGTAATGAACAAAATATTTATTTGCGTAATCAAATTCGCAATGAAGTAATTCCCTGGTTAGCCGAAAAGATTAATCCTAATTTAGTGGAGACTTTAAATAGAACGGCTTCTATTCTTCAGGTGGAGGAGGATTTTTTACAACAAGAAACGATAAAACGAGCTGAAAAATTTATCCGGATTAAAGGTGAAAAAGTTAGTCTCTCTTTAACAGGATGGGACGTGCTTCATTTAGGAATACAGAGACGATTAATTCGTTGGGCTTATCGGAAGTTGGGGGAAAAGCAAGGGTTAGCCTTTGATCATGTAGAAAAAGTGGGCGACTTGATGCAAAAAGGACAGGTAGGTAAGGTTTTACAACTTCCGGGTAAAATTAATGCTGAGAAAAGTTATGGAGAAATTTTATTTTATGAACGAAATAATATTTCTGCTCCGCTAAGAATTGCTCCACGTTGCTTAAAGATTCCCGGTGAAACTTTGATTCCGGAAACTGGTCAAAGAATCATGGCTGAAGTAAGAGAAGGGGCCCCCGGTCAAAGTGAAAAAGGTAAAGTTTATTTGCCTTGGGAAGAGCTAGTATCAGAAGTTTATGTGCGCTCCCGCCAAGCCGGAGACCGGTTTTCACCTCCCGGTTTAGCTGGAACGAAGAAAGTAAAAGATTTTTTTCGCGAACAGAAAATTCCACATGGGAAAAGAGAGCAGATCATTTTAGTAGTGGTCGGGGCGGAGATTGTGTGGATTCCGGGTTTGGCTGTGACTAAAAAGTGTTTTTTGCGGAGTAAAAAGGAAAAATATTTGGTATTAACCCTAAAAAATTCTTCGTAAGAATTATTTGAAAAAAACCATGTTATATGGTAAAGTAAACAGGTTACTAGAATATTAATTGTAGCTTATCGTTTGCTTGGCTATGCTTATAAAGAAAAGAACGGAAGGAGGAACCTCGTGAATCGGATTTTTAAGAATATAGCAATTTATTTATTGATTGTTTTGGCAGCTTACTTTATTTTTAGTCAGTTTAGTGTTGCTCCCCAAAAAGAAGACCCTTTTAACAATAATTACACAGCATTTTATAAAGCTTTAGAAAAGGGGGAAGTTAAGAATATAACGATTATTCAAGGGGATGATGTACGCTTAATTAAAGGTACTTTGAATGATACACAGCAGTTTGAAGTGGTGGGTCCCCCTAATGATGAAAAGTTGATTGAATTAATTAAATCTAAGGATATTATTTTTTCCCAAGAACAAGCACCAAAAACATCTCTTTGGACGACCCTGCTTACTTCATTTTTGCCGTTTCTTTTATTAATCGGGTTTATGTTTTTTATGATTCAACAAACACAAGGTGGCGGAAGTCGGGTAATGCAGTTTGGTAAAAGTAGAGCTCGCTTGCATACCGATGATAAAAAGAGAATTACTTTTGCCGATGTAGCGGGAGTAGATGAAGTCAAAGAAGAGTTAGAAGAAGTTGTTGATTTTCTTAAGAGTTCCAAAAAATATACGAAACTGGGGGCTAAAATTCCGAAAGGGGTTTTGCTTTTTGGACCACCTGGTACGGGAAAAACGTTATTAGCCAGAGCTATTGCCGGAGAAGCCGGTGTGCCCTTTTTTAGTATTAGTGGTTCTGACTTTGTGGAAATGTTTGTAGGGGTAGGGGCTTCGAGGGTTAGAGATTTATTTGAGCAAGCCAAGAAAAACTCTCCATGTATTGTTTTTATTGATGAGATTGATGCGGTGGGACGTCAACGTGGCGCAGGGCTGGGCGGGGGACATGATGAAAGAGAGCAGACGTTAAACCAGCTTTTAGTGGAAATGGATGGTTTTAGTGTCAATGAAGGAATCATTATTGTCGCCGCTACTAACAGACCAGATATTTTAGACCCTGCTCTTTTGCGACCGGGTCGTTTTGACCGTCAGATTGTTGTGGGTATCCCTGATGTTAAGGGACGCCAGGAAATTCTTGAAGTTCATGCTAAGGGTAAGCCTTTAGCTTCGGACGTTGATTTAGATATTTTAGCACGTCGTACTCCCGGTTTTACGGGGGCAGATTTAGCTAATCTGTTTAATGAAGCTGCACTTTTAGCGGCACGACGAAATTATAGTAAGGTTTCCATGTCTGAATTAGAGGATTCCATAGAAAGAGTTATTGCCGGGCCAGAAAAGAAGTCACGGGTGATTAGTGACTTTGAGAAAAAACTGGTGTCTTATCATGAAGCAGGACATGGTTTGGTGGCGGTTCTGTTGCCTCATACTGACCCTCTGCATAAGATTTCTATTATTCCGCGAGGTAGGGCCGGTGGCTATACACTTCTTTTACCTAAAGAAGACCGTCATTATATGACGCGGTCTCACCTTTTAAATCAGGTGACGATGCTTTTAGGGGGTAGGATGGCCGAGAAGTTGGTGCTTAATGAAGTTAGTACTGGGGCACAAAATGACTTAGAAAGAGCGACCGGAATAGTGCGAAAAATGATTACTGAGTTTGGTATGTCTGAGGAATTAGGACCACTTACTTTTGGTCGGAAACAGGAACAGGTTTTTTTAGGTAGAGATATTGCGCGTGATCGTGATTATTCTGAAGAGGTTGCTTATGCCATTGATAAGGAAGCACGTCGGATTGTCGATGAGTGTTATAAAGAAGCGGAGCGGTTATTAAAGGAAAATATTGAGGCTTTACATCTTATTGCTCAGACCTTAATGGAACAAGAAACCATTGATGCCGATGAGTTCGCTGCATTATTGCAACAAGCCGGTCTAGGGGAATTTGTTAAGGATAATTTTGTAGAAAGCAGGGTAGAAGACAAAGCAAAAGAAGACCAGGAAGCTAATGAAAACAAGGCGAGCAATGAAAGTAATGAGGCTAATGTGGGAAATGAGGAACACGCAGCTGAGGAAACAGATGAAGTGCAATAGTTTATGTTATAGTAGCCGGTGAAGGGGTGGTGGAGAAATTGCGCGGTCCTTATTTTCTTGATTTAGATACGACGGAGGAAATGAAAAGACTTTTTGCTGAGATTGGTTGTGATACGGCAGGGGAAAAAATAATGTTGCCCAAAAGTAAAATAGTTCCTCTGTTTTTAAAGGAAGTTAAAAGTCCGGCGGCCAATATTCTTAAACAACAAATGCTTTCTTTAGGTGGTGAAGCTGTTGTAGGCCGAGGTGTTGTTAATTGCAGTCAAGAGTATAGTGATGTGCTTCTTTTGGGAACAAGGCAAGAATATGAAGGCTTGATAGAAAGGATTTGTGGGCAACCTTGGGGTCTAAAAATTTTAGGAGAAAGAATAAAGACCCTTTGGTCTAACTTAGCGAAGTCCAGGAAGATTGCTTGGGAGTGGCCGAAGCAAAGACTTACACTTGGTGAAAAAACGCTAATTATGGGGATTTTAAATGTTACCCCTGATTCTTTTTCTGATGGTGGGAAGTTTAGAGAACTTTCACAGGCAGTAGAACATGCTTGGGAAATGGTAGAGGCGGGGGCCGATATTATTGATGTCGGTGGGGAATCAACGCGCCCCGGCTGTTTACCTGTTACGGCTGAGGAAGAGCTCCAGCGGGTTAGACCTGTTTTAGAAAGGCTTTTAGCCGAGATTCCGGTGCCCATATCTATCGATACTTATAAAGCCACGGTGGCGGAGGAAGCTTTGGCTTTGGGTGTACAGATTATCAATGATGTGGGTGGGGGTTTAAAAGACCCGCGGATGCCTGAAGTAGTCGCCCGTTTTCAGGCTCCGGTGATTGTGATGCATAATCCGGCAAGAGGAGAATATCAGGACTTGCTACCGGACCTGGTGGATAGTCTGGCAAAACAAGTTAAAGTTTACGAGGAGGCCGGTTTGCCAGCGGAGAAGATAGTTATTGACCCAGGGGTAGGTTTTGGTAAGAATTATCAGGAAAATTTAGCAGTAATGAAGAATTTAGCATCTTTTCGCGCCCTTGGCCAACCTGTTCTTTTAGGTGTTTCTCGTAAATCTTTCATCGGTAAAACTTTAGACCTTCCTGTTACGGAACGTTTAGAAGGCTCGCTAGCGGCAGCGGCTTGGGGAGTTATAAAAGAGATGGATATTCTTAGAGTCCATGATGTACGAGAGACAGTAAGGTTAGTTAAAGTTTTGGAGGCTATTAAGACAGGAGGCAGTGAGTGATGTCGGAACCGGATAAAATTGAGTTAAAAGGAATGAGATTTTACGGTTATCATGGTGTGGAAAAAGAGGAAAAAACTTTAGGGCAATGGTTCGAGATAGATGTTATGATATGGGGAGATTTTTCTGAAGCGCTGTTTACCGATAAGGTAGAAAGCGCTGTTGATTATAGTCAGGTTTATGACATGACGCGAGAAATTGTGGAAGGGGAGTCGGTTAATCTTTTAGAGCATCTGGCCTTTAGAATCATGAACTCTATTTTACCTTTACCTTTAGTGGAAAAAATATTAGTGAGAGTAAAAAAACCACAGGCTCCTGTTAAAGGTCCTTTAGCTTATGCAGGTGTGGAAATAGTCAGGTGTAAGCATGAAGGGTGAACAGATTTTTCTGTCTTTAGGTAGTAATGTAGGGGATTCATTAGAGAATTTACTGCAAGCCTTGCTGTTGCTTCAGGAAAAAGGGATTGTCCTTCGTGAGGTGTCTAGTATTTATCAAACGGCAGCTGTTGGTTATACTGAACAAGCAGATTTTCTCAATATGGTTGTTGCTGGAGAAACTCTATATAGCCCTGAGGAGACGTTGGCTCTTTGTTTAGCGATTGAAAAAAAGTTAGGCAGGGTGCGCACAGAGCGTTGGGGGCCGCGTACACTTGACCTTGATTTGCTTTTTTGCGGGGAATATAAACTAAATACGCCGCAATTACAATTACCTCATCCTCGTTTCCGGGAACGTGCCTTTGTCTTAGTTCCTTTGCAGGAAATAGCCCCTGAATTTTTAAAAAAGCTACAGGTAGAGGTTCCACCGCAAAAAGTTGAGTTGCTAATTACGGCTAGCCGTGTTAAAATGATGTTGCAAAAGCGTGGTTTGGTTATTAAATAGGGTTAAAGGACATCTTATAATGAGTCTTATTAACCGAAAAATTAAACGAAACCATGAGTGAAGTTGCTTTAAAATTACAGAAATAATATCTTGTTGACCGCTTGGATCTAGTAGTGGACTGAGACGGAAAGAGAGAGGAAAGAATTGTGCCTTTCGGGTCTTTTACGTCCCGGAAGGTTTTTGTTTTTTAAGGGGGTGGTGTGCTAAATAAACATTGTTAACTTAATTGGGAAAAGTGGTTGACAACCAAAGAGATGCTGTTTTATAATGAGAGCATGTTAACCGTTAGATAGAGAAAGGTTAACAAGAGGAGGATTAACTATGAAAATTACAGCACAAGAAATGACTAGAACGGCTCTTTTTACTGCTCTCATTTGTATCGCTTCTTTTATTCTCAAGATTGGTGGAGAAATTGTAGTGCCTTTTAGTATCTTGCCTTTTATGGTTTTACTAACCGGAGGTATTTTAGGTTCACGTTTAGGGGCACTTAGTGTTACTCTTTATGTTTTGATTGGCTTGCTTGGGGTACCGGTATTTGCGCAGTCTCCTTTTGGGGGCTTGGCTTATATTTTTCATCCTACTTTCGGTTTTTTACTTGGCTTTATTTTGGCCGCCTATTTAGTAGGCTTGGTTGTGGAAAAAATACCTTTTGTCGGTCTTGGGAAATTTTTAGTGGCGATGTTAGTAGGGATAGTGGCGATTTATATAATCGGCATTCCTTATCTTTATGGAATAATTAAATTTTATCTTGGCAAGCCGATTACAATGTGGGGGGCTATAGAAATAGGACTTTTGCCTTTTATTGTTCTGGACTTGATTAAAGGTTTATTGGCCGGAGTAATTGCCCATAGTGTAATTAAGCGCTTAAAGCGTTAGGCTAAGCAGGAGAAAATTTAAGAATATCCTTAAAGCGTTAGGAATGTATCCTAACGTTTTTTAGTTTTAATATATTTTATAAGGAGGAAAGGTTAATGAAATTAAGCACAAGAAGTCTTACGATTACGGGGTTATTGGGGGCGATTACCATTATTTTAGGGGCGACGGGTCTGGGGCTAATTCCTGTGCCCACACCGGCAGGTAGGGCGACAATCCTGCATGTGCCTACAATTATAGCGGGAATTTTGGAGGGCCCGGTAGTAGGCACATTTGTCGGTCTAATTTTTGGACTCTATAGTTTTACTACTGCTCCTAGTGCTTTAGCGAAAGACCCGTTTGTTTCTATTTTGCCGCGGCTTTTGATTGGTGTTGTTGCTTATTATGTTTATAAGTTAGGGGGTAAGAATGTTTATTTAAGTTCTGTTTTAGCGGCAATTGCCGGAACACTGACTAATACGGTTGGTTTTTTAGGGATGGCCGTTCTTAGAGGTTATCTCAATTGGCATGCGGCTGGGGGGATTGCAGTGGTGCATGGGATTCCGGAAATAATTGTGGCGACAGTTTTTGTGGTGGTGCTGGTGAAGGCTTTGCAGAAAAGATATGCTCATTAAGCTAAAAGGAAGTGAATTGTTATGTTGTTGGTTATTGATGTTGGCAATACTCATACTGTTTTAGGTGTTTATCAAGGGGAGCAACTCGTTAAACATTGGCGGATCTCTACTAGCTTTAATATAACCGAAGATGAATGTGGCATTTTTTTGCGCAATCTGTTTTTACATAATAATTTAGACTATCAGGAGGTAAAAGGCATGATTATTTCTTCTGTCGTTCCTCCTCTTACGTCTATATTGGAGGAAATGGCTCAACAATATTTTCAAATTGAGCCATTATTCATAGGACCGGGTGTAAAAACAGGAATGCCTCTGCTTTATGATAATCCGCGTGAAATAGGAGCGGATCGGATTGTTAATGCGGTTGCTGGTTTTGCATTATATGGAGGGCCTTTGTTGATTATTGACTTTGGGACGGCGACGACATTTTGTGTAATTAGTAAACAAGGGGAATATTTAGGGGGAGCCATTACGGTAGGGGTCGATGTAGCCATGGAGGCTCTTTTCCAAAAGACGGCTAAATTACCCCGGATCGAGTTGGTAAAACCGGAAAAGGTGATTGGGCGTAATACAGTAGCGAGTATGCAGGCCGGGTTAGTTTATGGTTTTATGGGACAAGTTGAAGGAATTATCAAGCGGATTAAGGCTGAATTTAAGGAGGATCTTTTTGTAGTGGCTACGGGGGGAAGAAGTAAATTTATAGCGCGTGAATCGGAGATAATTAATAAGGAGGATCCTTTTTTAACGCTTGTCGGTTTAAAAATAATTTATGACCGTAATCGTCCTTGTGGAAAAGGCAATTGAGGTGATTGGGTTGCAGATTGGTGAGGTTGTTATTCCTAATCAAGTATTTTTAGCTCCAATGGCCGGAATAACAGATAAAGCTTTTCGGCTCATTGCTCGGGAGTATGGCTGTGGTTTGGTTTATACGGAAATGATTAGTGCTAAGGCTCTTCTTTATCAAAATGTGAAGACAAAAGCTCTTTTGAATCTTGAAGGGGAAAAGTCACCTCTTGCGGTACAGTTGTTTGGCTGTGAACCGGAAGTTATGGCTAAAGGCGCAAAAATGGCTGAAAAGGCAGGAGCACAAATCATTGATATCAATATGGGTTGCCCTGTTCCTAAAGTAGTAAAAAATGGTGAAGGCTCTGCTTTGCTGGAAAAGCCTAAATTGGCTGTAGAGATAGTCAGAGCGATGCGAAAAGCGGTATCTGTACCGATAACGGTAAAGATAAGGTCGGGGTGGAATCAGGAAAATATAATTGCAGTTAGTTTTGCCCAAACAATGGAAAATGCGGGTGCCAGTGCGATTACGGTACATGGTAGAACGAGGGAGCAATATTATACCGGCATGGCAGATTGGGCAATTATTAAACAGGTAAAAGAGGCTGTTTCTATTCCGGTAATTGGCAATGGTGACCTTTGGACTCCCCGGGATGCACAGAGGATGTTAGAGGAAACTGGTTGTGATGCGATCATGTTAGCGCGAGGTGTGTGCGGAAATCCGTGGTTGATTAGTCAGGTTTGTCGCTATCTTGAACAGAAAGAGGAAATACCCCCTCCTGAGTCTCAAGAGAAAATCAAGGGTGCTTTAAGGCATTTGGAGTTAGTTGTTAGCTTAAAAGGTGAGAAGTTAGGGGTTAAGGAAATGCGGAAGCATTTAGTTTGGTATTTAAAAGGAATGCCTCATACGGCGTCTGTAAAAGAAAAGCTCTTTAGACTGGGGAAAAAGGAAGATATTATCCATCTTTTGCAAGTTTATGCCGAAAACAGATTGTGAAAGAGTGTTGATGTGAAATCTTTTCTTTTCACGCGAAAAAAGGTATGATATTAATTGTGATAGAGGGAAAAATAAACAAAAATGCCAACTATTGTGATGCGGCTCACCACAGGGGGTAGTGTTGATGAAGCACGTAGTAAGTGTAAGTCTGGGTTCGAGTAGTAGAGACCATTTGGTAGAAACAGAGATTATGGGCGAAAAATTTCGTATTGAGCGGATAGGTACCGATGGAAATTTTACTAAAGCGATAGAATTAGTTCGTTCACTAGATGGTAAGATTGATGCTTTGGGGATGGGTGGCATAGATTTATACATCATGGCCGGTCGGAAGAGATATGTGCTTAGGGACGCTTTGCGGATTAAAGAAGTGGCTCGAAAAACACCTATCGTTGATGGTAGTGGTTTGAAAAACACTTTAGAAAGGCGCACCATTCATTATTTAGTGCAGGAAGGCTTATTTAATTTTGCCGGAAAAAATGTTTTGCTTGTTTGTGGTGTAGACAGATTTGGAATGGCCGAGGCTTTAGTAGAGGTGGGAGCTAAAGTAACTTTTGGAGATTTAATTTTTGGCTTAAACCTTCCCCTTCCTTTAAAGTCTTTGCGCATGCTAGCTCTGGCTGGAAGAACATTTGGTCCTATAGTTAGCAGGCTCCCTTTTCAATATATATATCCTACAGGGGAGCAACAAGATGTCATATTAAAGAAGTATAGTAAATATTATGAATTAAACGAGGTTATTGCCGGCGACTTTCATTTTATCAAAAAATATCTTCCGGAAAATATTCAAGGCAAAGCTATTCTGACGAATACGGTTACTCTTGCTGACGTAGAACTCCTGGCGGCGAGAGGCGCACGGTGTTTAATTACATCTACTCCGGAATTAGAGGGGCGTTCGTTTGGCACAAATGTTATGGAAGCCGTCTTGGTTGCACTTTTGGGCAAAGCTGTAGAAGATATTACAGTAGATGATTACAATCAAATTTTAGAGCAAGTAAATTTTAAGCCGAGAATCGATAATCTTGTTAAAATAGGAACTGCTTAAGCAGGGAGGTTTTATGAATAAATTTTCTTTTATTCTTCATCCTCATACTCAGCAAGATTATGTAGAGCGATTTCCTGTGATTGGTTATTTGCCCAAGTTTGTTTTTAAGGGAGTTACGCGTGTATTACCTCCTTTTAAAGTTTCCGGCATTAAAGGAATTCAGTCTTCTTTTGCTCAAGCGGAGGGGGAATTTATTTGTTGCCCTCTCCTGGCGGAACAGCTACGAGAATTACCGCCGGAGCTAGTTTTAAATAAAATTATTAAAGCGGTAAAGTTGGCCAAAAGAAATGGAGCCAAATTAGTGGGGTTGGGTACTTTTGCTTCCGTAATAAGTGAGGGGGGAGTAAGGGTAGCTCAAGAAGCAGATATGCCTGTAACAACAGGGGATAGCTATAATGTTTTTATGGCTTTGGAAGGGCTTAAAGAAGTGGCTAAATGGATGGAGCTTGATGGGGCAGGAACAAATGTAGTTGTTTTAGGAGCAACAAGCTCTTTGGGTAGTGTTTGTGCTCGTATATTAGCTAAGGAAAATAAGTATTTAACTTTGGTCGCTTCAGAAAGGAGTAAGTTAGAGAAGCTGGCTACGCAAATTTTATATGAAACGGGACTTGCGGTTAAAATCACGGTGAATATTAAGGAAGCATTACGGAAAGCAGATATAGTCGTGGTCGTAACTTCGCTGGCAGATGTGGTTATAGAACCGCAAGATTTGAAGTCGGGAGCAGTTATTTATGACTTTGCGCGCCCTCGGAATATTGCTTTAAAAGCTGTGGCTCGGCGTGAAGATATTTTAGTGATTGAGGAAATATTAGTCGATGTGCCGGGGAAGCCGGAATTTAATTTTGACTTTGGTTTTCCGCCCGGTCAATGCTCTGCTTGTTGGGCCGAAGTAATAATTCTTACTTTAGAAAAAAAATATGAATCATTTTCTTTAGGTCGAGAAGTAACTTTTAGTCAGGTCAAAGAAATAGGGGCCTTGGCTCAAAAGCATGGTTTTAAGCTAGCGGGATTAAAAAGTTTAACTAGAGGTGAAATAGAAGAAATAAAGGAAAATGTTTCTGGAAAATAAAAAGGATGAGGAAAAGTGAATTAAAAAAGAATTAAGCAAGGTCTTGACAATAATAATTACCATACTATATAATAAGCCCTAAAGTTGTTTGAGGCGGAAAAATAAGTAGAAAAGTTTTAAAACAAGCACTGCCTACTTACTTTGCAGTGTTTATATTTTTAGTGTGTGGAGACGTAGCACCAATTATCAAATTGATAGATAATTGGTTGGTACGCTATTTATATTCAGGCACTTTATTTTAATTTTATGCAATTTTTGTATTTTAGCAGTTTTTTCACCTGAGTGAAGGAATGTTTTAGAATAAATTGAAGGAGCGAAGCTTATGAATACGGAAAAAGAAATTATTCTGACTCCAGAGGGACTGGACAAATTAGAGAAGGAGTTAGAAAAACTAAAAACAGTTAAAAGGAGGGAAGTGGCCAGGCGGATTAAGGAGGCAATTGAGTTCGGTGATATCACTGAAAACTCGGAATATGAAGCTGCCAAAAATGACCAGGCATTTATTGAGGGGCGAATCATAACCTTGGAAAAAATGTTGCGTAATGCTAGAGTTATTGAGCATAAAGAAAATAATGCCGGTGTTGTGCATATAGGGGCAAAAGTTAAGCTGCAGGATCTTGAATGTGGTGAGGAACTTGTATATACTTTAGTTGGTTCCGCAGAAGCGGACCCTATGAATAATAAAATATCTAATGAGTCCCCGGTGGGAAAGGCAATTATTGGTAAAAAAATGGGAGATGTTGTGGAAGTTGATGTGCCGATAGGAAAAATTAAATATAAAATATTGTCAGTTATTTAAACTTGAATAATGAAGGGAAGATTAAAAGTGGCAGAGATACCGGAACAAGAATTAAATGAGCAGATGCAAGTGCGTCTAGGGAAATTAAAAGAGCTGCAAGCAAAAGGAATAAGTCCTTATGGGCAACGTTATGAAAGAACGCATTATGCTAGTGCTATTCGAGAAAATTATGAGGAATTAGCGGAAAAAGATGTTGTTGTTGCAGGGCGCTTAATGGCGAAAAGAACTATGGGCAAAGCAAGTTTTGCTCATCTACAAGACTTTTCCGGTCAGATTCAGATTTATGTTCGTTTAAATGACGTAGGGGCCGATAATTATGAAGTGTTTAAAAGTATAGATATAGGTGACATTATTGGGGTACAAGGCTATGTGTTTCGGACTCGAACAGAAGAAGTAACGGTGGGGGCTAAGGAGCTTGTCTTGTTGTCTAAGTCTTTGCGACCCTTGCCGGAAAAGTGGCATGGTTTGAAAGATGTAGAATTGCGTTATCGTCAGCGTTATGTGGATTTGATTGTTAATCCCGAGGTCAAAAAAGTTTTTGTTTTGCGTAGTAAAATTATTCAAGCGATGCGGCGTTATTTAGATGCCCGCAGCTTTCTGGAAGTGGAAACGCCTACAATGCATACTATCCCGGGGGGAGCAAGTGCCAGGCCGTTTATTACACATCATAATGCTTTAGATATTGATCTTTATATGCGGATAGCACCGGAACTTCATTTGAAGAGGCTTGTTGTTGGTGGCTTAGAAAAGGTATATGAAATCGGAAGAGTTTTTCGGAATGAGGGTATTTCTACGCGTCATAACCCGGAATTTACGATGCTGGAATTATATCAGGCTTATGCTGATTATCACGATATGATGCAATTAACGGAAGAGATGATTGCTCATTTAGCTCAAGAAGTATTGGGTACTCAGAAGGTTATCTATCAGGGGACAGAGGTCGATTTGACTCCACCTTGGCCTCGTTTGACCATGGTGGAGGTCGTGCAAAAATATACAGGTGCTGATTATTACGCTTGGGCTAGTGATGCAGAGGCGCGTCAAGTTGCTAAAGACTTAGGAGTTTCTGTATCGGCACAGGCTACTAAAGGGACGGTTTTAAGTGAGTTATTTGAGGAAAAGGTTGAGGAAAAGTTAATTCAACCTACTTTTGTGCTGGATTATCCTATAGAAATATCGCCTTTAGCTAAGCGTAAGACAGATGACCCTAATTTTACGTATCGTTTCGAGGTATTTATTACGGCCCGGGAATTTGGCAATGCTTTTTCTGAATTAAATGACCCTCTCGACCAGCGGGAAAGATTTAAAAAACAGATGGAACAACGTGCTCAAGGTGATGAAGAAGCACAGTTGCATGATGAAGACTTCGTCAAAGCTTTGGAAGTAGGAATGCCTCCTACGGGTGGTTTAGGTATTGGCATCGATAGGTTAATTATGCTGTTGACAGATTCACCTTCTATTCGTGATGTGATTTTATTCCCGACGTTAAGACCAAGACAAGATATGTAGAATGAATTGGTGATTTAAACAAATCCGGACAGGGGTGTGAGGTGAAGTTTGGTGTTTTCAATTTTTATTTTTATCCCGGTTGTTATTTTTGCTGTAATCTTTTTAATAACTGCAGCAGCTAAGGCCGGATCTGAAAAAGGGGGAGATGAAGTGATTAAAAAAGTATATTTATATTTAATCCTTTTTACTACTTTGATGATGATTATCGGGGGAAGTGTAGCGGCTTTTATGGCTGTTGCTGATATTGTTAGCCCCACGGCTTATTATCAGTCTTTCGAGGAATATAAACGCTACAGTGAACATGAGAAATTTGATGTTAAAGAAGAAGTAAAACTATCTGAGGAAGAATTATTGATCAGATATAATGACATGGTGGCTACGGAAAAAGAGAGGCAGGCTGCCAGGGCTAAAAACAGCCTGATTAAAAGTTTGGGTTGGATTATTATCCCTCTCCCTGTTTTTGTCTATGCTCAAAGACGTGTACCTAAAAAGGAAAAGGAATAACATTTATTACATTTTAATTAAAATAATAAGAAATTAAAATAATAAGAACGCCTTGAAGCAAACGCACGTTTTGTGTTATACTTGGATACAGGTATAATATTTTTAAATAATGGGGTGGATTTGTGATGAATGTGGTGTCATTTTTCACTGGGGCAGGAGGGCTTGATATGGGGATTCAACAGGCCGGTTTTGATATTAAGTTATGTGTTGAGTTGGAACCCAAGTATTGTCAAACATTAATCCTAAATCATCCTGAATGGAATGTAAAATGTGAAGATATTAGGCAATATAATAAACAAAAGGTTTATGAGGAAGCAAAATTAAAAGCGGATGATAAAATTCATTTAGTAATTGGCGGTTGTCCTTGTCAAAGTTTTAGTACTGCAGGCAAAAGACTGGCTTTTGAAGACCCACGAGGACAAGCTATGCTTAAGTATGCTGAGTTGATTGAGGAATTACAGCCCAAGGTTTTTTTGCTTGAAAATGTAAGAGGACTATTATCGGCGAGACTTAAACATCGAAAGATTAAGCAAGGGGGGCAAGGGAATAGGCCTTTGTCGAAAGAAGAAATGCCTGGCAGTGCTTTTAAATATCTTTTAGATAGATTTAAAAGTTATGATGTGCAACATAAACTTATCAATGCTGCTAATTACGGTGTTCCACAAAAAAGAGAGAGGGTTTTTATAGTTGGGACTCGCAAAGATTTAAAGTTGAATTTTGATTATCCAGAGGCGACACATAATAAAAATGGTGGCAGAGGTAAAAAAAAGTGGTTAAATGTTTCCGGGGTGTTTGAAAAATTAAATTCACAAAAACATAAATATGTAACATATTCTGCAGAAAGATTAAAGTATATGAAAATGATACCTAAGGGTGGTGGGAATTGGCGAGACTTTCCACCGGATGTTGCTAAAGAAGCAATGGGGGGGGCTTATAATTCGGGTGGTGGGAAAGTAGGTTTTTTTAGGAGAATAAAGATAGATGAACCGGCTCCTACTCTTTTAACCTCTCCACATCAAAAAAGTACTAATTTAGGGCACCCTTATGAGGATAGGCCGTTAAGTGTCGAGGAGTATTTAGAAATTCAAGGCTTCCCTCAAAATTATAAGATAGCCGGGACATTGCTTGACCAATATACTCAGATTGGAAATGCGGTTCCCATAAAATTAGCTTATGCCTTAGGAGTGGCAATTAGAAAAACTTTAGAAAATAAAGAGTTTTATTAACTTAAAGGGGTTAATATATGGATACTATTGCTAGAAAAAAGATAAAAAAACTTTTGGATGAATTTATGCAAAATATAATTAAAAAGAGAACTGTAATAGAGCCGTTTAGAAAAGAGGAGGTCGAAAAATCAAACCCCTTTGGCTTTCGTTTGGTTCCCATTGAAATTTGGAAAGGAAGTAAATTTGAGAGAACTTTTGTTACTTCGTTAGGACAACGTGTGTTTGAACAGGTAGCAAAAATTGGGGCAGAAGAAACAAGCGTTCAAGTTCAAAATCAATATAGTCTTGAGATAGAGATAAATTCCTATCGAGAAGAAAAAATTAATGAAATATTAGGGATGAATAGGGCTAGTACACGTTCTCCTGATTGGAATAATGATCTTAAGGAAGTGTTGTCATTACATAATAATAGATTTTTAAAATTACGGGTTAATTTTGATTTATATTTAAAACGTGAAAACGGGTGTGAAGAGTTTTATTCTATTAAAACGGTTAAGCCCAATTTAGACCAAACTGAAATAGCAAAACGTGATATGTTGTATCTTAAATCAGCAAAAGAAGATTGTAAAACATATTTTGCTTTACCATACAATCCGGCTGGTGATGGAGGAGAATATAGAAAAGTTCATTCCATTCCATATAAAATATTTGATATGGATAAAGATGAATGCGTGCTAATTGGTTCTGTTTTTTGGAATAAAGTTGGACAAAATGAGCGAACGTATTGTGAGTTATTGGAGATTTTTGAGGAAACAGGGAAAAAATATGAAACTATAATAAGACGGGATTATTTAAAATTATAATTAAGAAGCGTTTATTAATGTTTTATTTATTCTTGATTGCGGTTTTCACTGCTTGACAACAATGCAATGATAATGGTAAAATAAAAGTCCTGTCATGAAATAATGACAGCAAAAGATTGATATAAAAAAGGTGTCAAAAAGTTAAAGAAACTTCGTTAAAACCTCTTGACAGGAGCGAGCGAAGTTGCTAAGATAGAGAATGTCGCCCAAAGCAAAAGTTGCTTAAGGTGATCAGGTCTTTGAAAACTGAACAGTTGAAAAGCCAAGCGTAAACA
>DUTO01000098.1 GCA_012842035.1 Clostridia bacterium
ACATTAAAAACATCTAAACCCATTATATAAGGGCTTTGCAGCCTTTTAATCTTCCACCTTTGACATCAATACTACGCACTCAACATGGGCTGTCTGAGGAAACATGTCTACCGGCTGCACTTCCTTTAACACATAGCCTCCATCCGCCAAATACCGCAAGTCTCGAACTAACGTAGCCGGATTACAGGAAACATAGACTACACGTTGTGCCCTAACTGTAATAATACTGTCCAATAATTCCCGGTCGCAACCCTTACGCGGCGGGTCAACTACCACCACTTGAGATCTTGCCCCTCTTGTCACCATTTGAGGCATTATTTTTTCCGCTTTCCCCTGCACAAACTCCACATTATTTATTCCGTTGCGTTCCGCATTTTTCCGGGCATCAGCCACCGCTTCCGGCACAATTTCGATCCCCGTTACTTTCCGTGCCCGTTTTGCCAAAAACAAGCTGATTGTCCCAATCCCACAATAGGCATCGACCACTTCTGCCTCTCCCGATAAAGCGACATACTCCAAGACCTTTTCATACAAAACATTAGTCTGCATACTATTCACCTGAAAAAAAGAAGCCGGCGAAATAATAAACGTCAAAGAACCTATTTTATCCTCCAACCAGTTTCTGCCCTTAATTATTTCTACCTTCCTATCAAGTATAGACCCTGCCGCCTTGGTATTTTCACTCTGACACACACCGACAACTTCCGAATATTTCCGAAAAATTTCCCGGGCAATAGCCTTTTTTTTGTCACAATATTTCCCGGAATAAATAAAAACAAGAAGAATTTCCCCCTTCGCCCTACTTTCGCGAATCAAAATCTGGTGCAAACCGGGCACACCTTTTTGAGCTACTTTCACCTGAAAAGCACTCAATATCTCTTCCAAAGAATCTACTAAAGAGGTTACCTTGGGAGAAAACAAATGACGACAAGACTCCGCTACAAGACAATGCGTTCCTTCCTCAAAAAAACCCAAGGATACTTTGTCCTTCCGACGACCAACCTGAAAACAACCTTTATTACGATACCTCCAAGGTGTTTCCATACCTAAAACAGGCTGCACAGAAACATCCTTAAATCCACCAATTCTCTGCAAAGCATCTTGCACAATTTCCTGCTTAATTCTCAGCTGAGCAGCATAAGTAACATGCTGAAGTTGGCAACCTCCACACTGGGCATACACAGCACAAGTCGGTTCAAGGCGTTCCGCACTTGGACACAAAACCTCTTTCACCCTACCTCTTAAAACGCCCTTTCGCCTTTCATCTATTTCTACCAGTACTTCCTCGCCTCTAAGCGCCCCCGGTACAAAAATAACCTGTCCCTCAATTCTGCCTACCCCAACGCCATCATGAGCATATCCGCTAATCTTCACTCTGTAAAAACTTTTTTGTTCGCCAGTCACACGTTTCCTCCTCTTAATGATAACTTAATCCCTCATCCGAACTACTTGTTTTTGATTAATTCATCGATCATCTCGGCCGCTTGACCTACAATTTCAAGACAAGAACGTTTTTTGTTATGTTCCCCTTTTCTTGGCTCAGAGATTAATCGATTAGTAGTAGAGCTCAACCCCAACAATTCTCTGCAAATAATCGATCCATTTTTCTCTTCAAATTGTTTAGCCAGTGCTTGTATTAACTCATAATGCTCTACTCTTAATTTCCTATTTAAAGGATCGCTATATCCATACATTAACCCAGACACCATGAACATACCACTAACCGCTCCACATACTTCACGTAATCTTCCCATGCCACCCCCAAAAGAGGAAGACAGCTTTATAGCGGTCTCGAAATCAAGACCAGTTTCATCACAAAAAGCACCTACAACTGCTTGTGCACAATTATAGCCCTCTTTAAACAAAGCCATAGCTTGCTCTGCATGCTCCACTCTACTCATCCCCTTCCTTCAATTAAAACTTGCTAAATAATAAAGCGGCTCGGGAAGAGCCACCTTGGATTTATACCATTTATTTCACTTGATATTATTTAAACTTCACGGAGTATTATCCTTTATATTCATGTGAAAATTTGCATTTTCCACAGTAATATGTACTTTTTTTCTTGCCCAGTGCTCCCCCTACTAATCCTACAGGTCCTAATAAAACTCCTCCTATAGCTGCTTTTCCTACACTGAATCCTTTGTTCTGCGTATCAATCTTTTTCCAATTTTCGAATTCTCCACACATAGGACACTCACTTGGTGCTTCTCCCATATCTTTGTCCCCCTTACATTAATTAATATTACTATGAAAATTATAAACCAGATTCTCCTTAATCACAAGGAACAATATTTTTCTTTATCTTATCCGCGGCAAACGAAAAAATACCGCGATAAAAATCATAGTACAATGTGAGCTTTTTATGTCTGAAGATTAATAATATAGCGCACTCACTCATCAAACCCAAACGTTCGCACTTTAAGGGTCTGACAGTTCTCAGATACTACCCGTACTATTTGTGGCGACAAACCATCCGGCGATTTTACATTCACTTCCAGCGATACTTCTACCTGGACCCCATCTACCGATGTAAGATGACTGATAACCTCCTCAACCAGTTTTTGGACATCGCGCCCTATACGGGTTGTGTCCAGTTCTGCTGACATATAGAAGTGAGTGTTTTGGGAAGCTTTATGAACATCGCAAATATTTTCGCCAAATTGTGGTCTCAGAGAAGTATAAGTAATAGAATCACCACTTGTGGGAATAGTCGAACCATCACCGGTCTGTGCCCCCGCTTCTGCCCGACACCTTGCCTCTTCTTCGGTAAGTTGTTTTTGTGCTACACTAACCTTGACTAAATAACCAGAACGTTCAATATTTCCAATATATTGGTTAAATTTTAAATCAATATAACGAGTGCCATCAAATGCCGACGCTAAGGCAAAATACTCCGTAGAATTCAAGCCCGCGCGAATAGTTTCCTCCAGTACACTCTCACTTGCCAGACGTGGGAGATAGCAATAGGTACAAAGATATTCCCAAAGTTTCTTGATAGAAATGTTATCGACATCACGCCAGAGTAAATTGTCCAGTTCCATCAAGAGAAGAGCCGGGGCCCATGTGGTAATGATTGCCTCATTTTGAAGCATCTTCTTAGCAGCTTTGGTGATAATACCTTCATTGCCACCACTGATACGGATGGTATCCCAAACGATGGTTTTCATATCCATATTTTTGTCGATATAAGGCACAAGAAGCCAGCAGTATGCTTCTTTTATCCTTGCGTCCACGGTTTCACCACAACGACGAAGATTGTTATCGGTTTCACGGTTTTGTGCCGCATCAAGGTTCAGGTTTTCACTATCATCCTTGACAGACTTCCAAGCAAGATAAAGTCGAACCGCCTGTTTAAGCGAATTCATTAGATCTTGATCGGGTGCAATAAAAGCAAGCATATTCCGATAGATGCGTGGTGTATGACCACGATTATTCAAAATATCTATAACCGCCGTCATTGCACTATTTTTTTGATTTGAAGCCCTGTACTCGTCAACAGGGCGCAAAATAACAAGACGAGCGGTTTGCTCATCCGGCACATCAAGGGACGATGCGGGACAGACATGTATACCCGCAAAAGGCTGTTCTTTGCGCAGTCCATGTAGTCGGGATTCGATTTCATATTCCACATCAGATGCTAAAATCTGCGTGGCTCGGTCTTCTACAGTTTTACGAAGCGTGGGACGGGTATCGTACCAAAAACGGTCGCCCGTCGAATTTGTATAAAGATAAGCAAGAGATGAAGTCAGTGTGTTTAACGCATCATTAAAATTAGCAATGTTCTCACCTGGTTGAACTATACCAAGACGAATACGCGATGCTTCAATGCCGCGTACCCTTTGATCACGGACGGTCGGAGCACTACCCAACATAATCGTTCTTGCCACACGACGAGCCGCCAGTGTCCCACCATAACGCGGATTTGATTGATCTTTTTGATACGGTATAGAATTCCTACCATCTACTTCGCGATCAACAAGAGCGTTCCATCCTTCGGGAAGATGCCGAGTCAATTCATCACGCACGTTTGGCGTATCAAGAGGAATGGAACCTGGCATAATCATCAAACTTGCATCATTGGCCATCCATAATTCATGAATAACCGCCGCCATCAAACGAAGAACCCCTCGTGTTCTTTGAAAACGCTCCAAAGTCGCCCAATCTTCATAAAGTCTGTCAAATACTTCGGGATGAATAGGGTAACAAGAAATCATCCGCTCCTTGTATTCCATTTCTTTTACTTCAAACGGAAAATCGCTTTGGTTTTCATTATACATTTGACTGAATTTAGCACAGACTGCATCACGCCCGTTAAGGTCTTTACAATCAAGGAACAACCTACGGCGTACAACTTCAAAGCCTTCATTTGCAGCCACCGGCTTCCAAATAGATTCCATACGCCCAAAGGTATGCTCTATAGTTTCCAATGCAATCCTACCTGCCTCACCGCCGATTTCAATATCCGATTCGGGGATAGAAGCGACTACAAGACTATTTTTACTTGCCCTTGCCGCTTCTGTTACTTCCTGAATAAAAGAAATAAAATTATCAAATGTACCTGCGGGCAGCCCCCTTGCACCATAAATTTTCTTAGCATAAGCAACTAGTTCGTCCATCAAAATAAGGCAAGGACCAGCAGCATCAAAAAGGTTTTTCAAGACTTCCGAACCCGGAGAAACACCTTTTTTATCTGCTTCCTTTACATAATCATATAAGCCTAAATTACCAGCTGATTTTGCAAGCTGAGCAGCCATCTCGCCCCATAAAGTATTAATAGTGATCCCGGGCATATTACCAGGACGCTTACTCCTAGTGGGGTTAAGTGCAGTGCCAACTAAAACAGCAACATTCGCTTTAGGTAATGTCGAAATACCCGCTCTCTTCAACACAGGTTTGATATTCGAAATTTTATCAAGAGAAACCCTGCCACGCATCAAGTGATAAAGGGCAAGCATACTATGGGTTTTACCGCCGCCGAAAGCCGTCTTTAACTGAATGACAGGCTCTCCGTCCTTCCCACAAATTCGACGTAAAGACTGTTCCAAAAGTCCTGTCATTCCTTCAGTAACATAAGTACGACCAAAAAACTCTACGGGATCCTGATATTCATAAGAGCCTTCACCACGAGCTACCTGAGCTAAATCAGCAGCAAACTCCGCATTTTTATAACGTCCCTGAGCTACATCAGGATGGGGTTCGATCACATCGCGCCAGCTAGAAAGCCCGCTAATGGGCGTAGTGCTTAAAATACCAATCTTCTGTTTTGTTGTAGTAAGAGGAGCGACAGATGCTTTTGTAACCATTGTAGAGCCATTCGCAGAACCGTAACGAGACGTACGGAGTAACACGCGAATCTCCTCCGCACTTTCGGACTCAATCTGCTCCGCAAGGCGTGACATCGTATCAAGGGCTCGCCAAGTATCATCAGCACTAAAATCCTCTCCACCAAGATGAGCCAGCCTATTACGGACACCAACCAACTCCTTTGCCCACGTACGATGATCGATAGATAATTTTTTACGAAAAACGGTATTCCAATGTAGATCAAACAACAGTAGACAACGTTGAATATCCAAAGAATCTACCAGATCACCCCAATCCCCCTCTAAAGGCAAATCCCTTTTTTGCTCTTCGTAAAGTATATCTAAAACAGCTTTCTGCCACCAGTCTTGCCCCTCACTATTTCCCAATTCACGGGCAATATAAGGAGCAAAAACTTCAAGCAAAATACGAAATCCCTGCGATACTTGTATATGATTGTTTCCCATATAATTCTCCTCCTATCTAGTTCCAATATTAAAAAACGTCATCTGTTTAGCGTTACTCATCTCTGCCTGCAGTTCCGCCGCTTTAGACTGAACATCCGACCAAGCAATGACAAGTGAATTATAAGCATATGCTTCTGCCGCCCAGCCCTTACGCTCAGCTATAGTGAACAAACGATAGGCTAAAGCTTTTGCCCGTTCAGGCTGAGAAGCAAAAACATCCACCACGATCTTCGCTGCACCTACTACACCATCCTGATCTAAGGCATGGGTTAGCTGTTGAGTAAGCAACCAAATAATCCCTTCATTGTGCATCGCTTTTTCAGGAATTTTCTCCCGTGTAAGCAAGCGTACCACACCTTTCCGAGCATAGAGAATACCACAAGCCGCCAATCTCTCCACCGAAGTGTTTTTTGCCCGTGCCAGCACATCCGCTTCACCAAAACTTATGTCATTAAAGGCATACTGTGTATATAAGTCCACGCAAAAACGGCTATCCCGATCAAGTTCACCATCCTGCTCTGTAAAATAAAGATCAAGCTCCTGATTGATAATCTGCAAAGCCGAACGGACACTCATCGGAGTTCCATCCGCTTCCAACACCTTGGAAAACCTCGAATAAACACCAATACCGGGACCAATTGCGCTTTGTGCCAAGTCCACTGGGGCGATGTTTGATGCTTGTAGCTTCACCAGTGCGGGCTTTAGTTCCCGTTTGAGGGTATTAATAAAGTCGCGACGCGTGCAAAACGGTGCGTCAGCAGAGCGCTTGCGGCAGACGAGGACGATGGAGGAGGCGAGGGCGTTAGTGTCCATGCCGATCATACGATTGGACAATTCTGTCCGCATAGGCCAAGTGCCTGTAATAGAAAACCCTGCTTGAATAATTGCCGACAGTATTGTTTCCCAACCGGTGGAAGAGGTGTTGTTGTTATTATCATCTTCACTTTGCTTATAGGCGTAATAAACCGTTGTCGGTATATCTTCGCGAACATAAACATTTATTTGCTTAAACACCTGCAACATTCCATCCTCAAAGAAATTGTAGGCTCTCTCACGACTACCATCAAAACGATATGGTGTAGCAACAAGTTCTTCTGCTTTGGGTACAAGCAAAGTTCCAAATAGTTTAGGATATGTATCTTTTAAAGCCTGTCGCATCCAAATATAAAAAAAGTCACTTAAATCAGCATAACCAATGTTATCGTAATAAGGAGGGTCTGTTGATACCATGATCTCACGTAAGCCAATATCACTTTGTGCATCAAACTGACGGGCAGCAGCCTTTATAGAAGCTGGAAATAATAGAAGACATTTAATTACCCATTCAAGCATATTTTTAAAACACCCTGAAGAATTGCTGAAAGGATTGCCCTCGGCATAATCCCATACCATTGGGATTGCTTGACGTCCAAAAGTATTTCTTAAACCATCACGAGAAACATCCCAACTACATATAGAAGAACCACGATCAGCAATCTTATTAATGACAAAAGCCAAATACACCCCCACTGCTTGACCATATGCCTTCGCCCCAGTACCACCTTCAGATAATGGAATCTGGTCATTCACCAGACTAGCGGCTACCGCATCGTTCTCGGCCTGCACTTGTGCTTCGGCAACAAGGTCGCTGAAAGTTGTTAATGCGATAAGCTGGCGATTAGTAAAAAGTTCAGTAAAACTGGTATAACCATATAAAGGTAATTGATCGGCTGCTTTACCAAACAGCTCGCCTTCTGGTTTCCATTCAGGTTCACCACAATCTGCCACCTTTATATGTTCATCACTAGGGGATATATATAAACGTTTTCTATCCCCCTCTGCTACTATTGCCATTAGCTGTGCACCTATTCGTTTGGCAACGCCCTCAGCTTTAATATACGAACTATCAACGGGGGAATTACAACATATACACCTAAACTTAGCTCTCCCTATTTTCGGTGACTCCGATGCGTTCTTGCCGTACTTAACTATATAGCGTATCTTCTTGCCTTCTATTACAGGCTGAACATATGCCTCTCTACCCTTTTTCTTGGAAAGCACAAAGCTATTGGCCAGTGGCATTTCACAACCACAAACCGGATTGGGACATTTCACGGTTCGTGCCCAAATCCAAGCAATAACAGTACGCTCCTCTCCATGTTCGTCCTTGACTTTCGGATATAAGTGTCCGATACGTTCAAAAGCTTTCTGCTTCATCCACTCACCATAATAGCGCACATCTTCGGCAAGTCCCTGTGCACCTACCCAGTTACTATCATTACCCAGCTTAGCTCTGGCTTCTGGATTCACAGGTGGCATCCCGGCAAACTTCGGTGGTATCTCAATCATAGCTTTGTTGATCATCACAGCAACAGGGTTTAAATCACTAGCGTAAGCTTTTAATCCAAGCCTTTGCGCCTCCAGCGGTATTGAACCGCCACCCGCAAAGGGATCAAGAAGGACAGGAGGATTGCCGCCCGGTGATTTCATAATTTCAGCTTTCGCTTCATTTAGAATGTCTTGATTGTTAATATTCTCCCATTTAACTAATTTTTCTAATATGGTAAACAAACGCTGACGTTCCTCTGCTTGTGCTTCTTCGGTCGGGAACTCTTTTGGACGACTCGACGGGTCATCCACTAGAGATGCCCAAATAACAGCTCTTGCCGCGGCAAGAGGTCGTCTTGCCCACCATAAATGCAATGTGGACGGATGTCCATGACGGATGGATTTCTCCCGAGCTGACTCCTTATTGATTGCTTCCAGTGGCAATGCAACTTCGATAAGCTTTTTCTTATAATCCATATCTTTAACCTCGCTGTAAGATAATTTCTGAACCGTTTGTTAAATCTACGATGTTATAGTTGATGCTTGTGGCCGCAAAGTCCGGCCGTTCACGAAAAGGTTTCTTTAGATAGACGATTCGAGTGTTGGTACCGTCTACTTCAACAATAGCCAAAATATATTCATCAGGCTTGTTGAAGGCTGTAAGTATTTCATTCTTACTGATAGTCACTGTTGTAGCCCCCTTCGCCCTGCCCTTAACCTCAATAAAGCGAAGGGTTGCCCCATCCTTGCCGCGTTTGTCCGAAGGTATCAATGATTCCACGTCATAGCCAGCTTTTGCCCCACTTACATCGCGGGGGAAGAAACCAAGCTCAGTTTCGATATCCAGCACGGTTTTCATCGCAATAAGCTCTATCTTTCGCCTTGCCGATACATCGATGGCAAATGTATCTGTTCTGCCCATTAGCTTGTTCAACAGCCCTCGCGGGATGACAATCGCACCACCGACCACAACAGGTGGCATTGCAGAGATGAGTTTCTCTGTTTCCAATTCGGCGAGCCTCTTTTGCATGCGGGCTTCTAAATTCTCTGCTCTACGAGCTGCCATCTGTGAGTTTAACTTGGTCTTACTTTTACCTGTAGACTCTTTTTGTTTAAGGTCGGCAGAGCGAAAGTCCCAATACTGTATTTCAGCAGTCAAACGTTCTTTTACCGCCTTGGCTATTTTATCAATGAGTTTTATCTTGCGCTCACGCACTCTAGCAACGTGAGCAGGAGTAATCTGCGATATAGCATAGCTAACGGCAAGATCTTCTACATTTGCCTGTAACCAACTTTGACCAGTCAAAAAAGAACGGATTATGCTTTGCTCATCCTTGTTTGGAGCACGATAATCCAGATAGGGGGCATATCCGGCATTAATTGCCGTGCCATTCTTTTTTATCTCCACAAAATTTATCTGCTTTGAAATAATGCGCTTGCTTCCATTAGGTAGAATAACACCGTCTTGCACCGAATCCTCAATATAGAATAATAACCTTGCTTCCGTATCGGAATCGTTATCATCGATAAATACCGCGCCACGTTTTAACACATCAACATTGCGCTCCAGAATAAGATCAATAGTTGCATTAAGAAGAGGATGACCCGGAGCAACCAGGGTAGCCGGAACCAACTCCTGTACATTACAATATTGTTTATCAAAGCAAACACGCTCATAACACTGTAATACCGGTTCACCAAAACCGATTTGCATATCGCGATTTCGAACAGCAAAAGGTACGAATATTATTTCATAGCGTCCTTTTTCCCGGGGGCGAATTTTACCGCCAACACTTCGAAATGCTTCTATAAAGAACGACTCGATGAAGTGAGGTTGCAGCTTGTGGGCTTCCATACGCTCCATTTCTTCGCGAATAACCATTACCTGATGAACGTCCATAGTGTTTTCAGTTAAAGCATGTTCAGCAAGTAACCGCTTTAAAGCGTACCGGTCAAGAGAATGATCCACCACTTCATATAGCCGTGCTTTCACAGCAGGGTCATTACCATAACGCACCGCTTCAATCAGCAATTCTCGCAAAGGTCGATTATTAAAAGTCACCTTACCGAGAACATCAAATACTTTGCCCTTAAGGGTTTCTCGTTCCTGTTCTAATTTTTCGAGAAGTCTTTGAAAAACCATGCCCTCGCGGGTTTCGCGAGAAACAAGATTCCACAGATGGCAGACCTCAGTTTGCCCGATACGATGAATACGTCCGAAACGCTGTTCAATGCGATTGGGATTCCACGGCAAGTCATAATTCACCATTAGATGAGCCCTTTGTAGGTTAATGCCCTCACCAGCCGCATCAGTAGCGATAAGTATGCGTACCTCCTTATCCTGCTTAAAAAGCTCCTCAACTTTACGTCGTTCATCACGAGGCAAACCACCGTGGATAATTACTACGGCCTTGTCATTACCAAGTAGAGAGCGAATTTTATCTGCTAGATAGCGTAAGGTATCCCGATGTTCAGTAAAAATAATCAGTTTCTCTCGGAGTCCATCTGCACCAAACATATTATCATTATCTTGCAAAAGTTGAGAAAGTTCATCCCACTTGCGATCTTCGCCACTTGTACGAACCTCATTCGCCATGCATTCTAATCTTTCTAGAGTGGCAATCTCTGCTTCCAATTCCGAGATAGTCTGAGCGGCGGTCGCTTGATCCACTACCTTTTCTTCTGCATCTTCCAATTCTGAAGAAGGCAAATCATCATCATCAAAGTCATCATAAAAAAGTATAGTATATTCAGCCACTCGTTTTCCGAGCCGCTCTTCGGCAAGTCTATTTTCAAGACGTTCACGACGACGTTTCAGGGATTGATAGATTGCTTCCGGAGAGGAAGCAAGGCGACGTTGCAGAATTGTCAAAGCAAAGCCAACTGTAGTTTTACGTTCATTGTTCAATTGATCCGCACGGTTAAACTCCTCCTGTACATAGTCTGTTACCGCACGGTATAATTTTGCCTCAAGAGGTGATAGGTCGTAATTAACAGTGTAAGCTATACGTTCAGGGAAAAGTGGTGTTCCATCAAATTTTAACAATTCCTCTTTGACAAACCGACGCATGACATCCGATACATCTACTGCCCGGCTACCGCTCCTAACCACACCAGCAAATCGGTCTTGATCGATAAGAGACATAAAAAGTTGAAAGTCTTCCTCCTTACCATTGTGGGGTGTAGCAGTTAAAAGAAGAAAATGACGTGTAAGGGATGACAACAACCTACCTAGTTGAAAGCGCTTTGTATACTTTACTTCACCACTCCAAACAGTGGCAGACATTTTATGAGCTTCATCACAGACAATCAAATCCCAATCACTGACCCACAGTTTTTCTTGAATCTCTTCGTTTCGGGACAACTTATCCAAACGAGCGATACAAAAATTTACTTCTGTAAATACATTACCCGTAACAGCAGACTCAATACGGTCATTTGTGAGTATCTCAAAACGCAGATTAAATTTACGATAGAGCTCGTCCTGCCACTGTTCTGCCAAGTTGCCCGGTGTAACTATCAAACAGCGCTTTAAATCACCACGGATAAGCAATTCTTTTAAAAATAAACCTGTCATAATTGTTTTACCCGCCCCGGGATCGTCAGCTAGTATATAGCGTAAAGGCAGTCGCGGAAGCATTTCCTGATAAACCGCTGAAATCTGATGAGGAAGCGGCTCTATTGTGGATGTATGTACCGCCAGATAGGGGTCAAAGATGTGAGCAAGGTCGATACGATAGGCTTCTGATATAAGACGAAGAAGATTAGCATCCGCATCAAAACTCCATGGCAGACTGCTGTCCAAAACATTCAGCCGTTCCTCATCTTCTCTGTACAAAAGCTGACTAGCAAGTTGCCCCTTGGTATCTTTAAACGTAATCTCCAATACGGCATTACCATACCATTTAGTAGCCACAATACTTACCGGCATATTGCCTGATATACCAACAATTTTTGCCCCAACAGTTATATCTTCAAGTCGGGCATCTATTTCTCCCCCTTAGGGATATACGGCAACATTTCCCTAATCCCACTAACATCACACACCAGCACCCCGCAAATCTTCTGTAATATTTCCGTGATTTTTCCCAAGTTTCGTAATAGAGGCAAAATTAATCCCGGCAACTTTTTGCAAGTCTTTTTCTTCATGTCCTTAAAGAATTTCCAAAGTTTTTTATAACCGATAACTATCACGCTTACCTCTTCCCAATAGAGGCTTTCAATTCATATCTAAATGTATCATATATATCCATTTGATTCAATTTTTTCACGAAAATAATATATTATGGCGAATCATCACACATTTTGGGTATATTGGCACATCCAACTCTTTATAAAAAGGCTGGATACTTTCTGGAACGGCATCGGCAATCCTTGTGAATAACCAGTAGTCTTTTATAGTTCTATATCAGGGAATGCCGCTAAATTAAATTTTTCACCTGACCGAATAGATGAGCTGAATAAGAAAACGGCATATCAAGACTCCTATGTTAATTAAAAGCGAAAAGCTTGAATTAAACTATGCCCAATCTGAAGTAAAAGAGTTTCTAGTAAACAGTATTATTCTAACAGTAAAACATAAAGAATACTTGGAACAGTTTGTCAAAGGAAATTACAAACCGGAGCTACTGTTTTCCGGAGAGACTTTAGAGAATATAAAAATGCACCCTATGGCACTTTGGAAAACTATGAATATAGGTAAAAAACAAGAGCCGCAGGTAATCGTTCTATGTTGCCATATTATAGGGATTTTCTCCAAATCTATTAGAGGGCTATATAGAATACTATTTTGTTTTAGGAGGTCATCACAATTTTTGTATCAATTTGTTCTATTTGTCAATATCCAATACTGTTCCCATAAATATTGGCCAATTTGTTTCATTATCCATTATTATATATATAAAAGGCTTGTTTAATTTAACTTGATATCTCTCTTCATTTATAGTGGCTGTTGTCGCAACCATTCCCACGGAAGTCACTGCTGCCGCTTTAGTGCCCAATTCATCTACTTCTATAAAGGTCTTATGAAGCACTTCATCAATATATATATTTTCCCCTTTTGTTTTTGCCATCTTAGAAAAATCAGCTTTTACCTGATCAAAAGCATCCACCATACCTAGGCTTATCAATAAATCGTTCATTTTCACACCATAATCATAAGTGAACTTTGGCAAATAGGCATCCACCTTTACTCTTCTTGACGAATTTATAAGATTCAGGAAGGTCTCCCCAGTCATTTCACTTACATATTGGTGAATATTGTCCGGAAGAATCCCTACAAAGCTAAACTTATTTTCGGCATAAGGCTTTATAAAACCTATGGACTGCCCATCACTCAAGTAGATATTTTCCTCTGACTGCATTAGTTTAATTTCTTTTTTATCTTTTTTATGGTTAGTAAATAGGTCATTATGAACCTGATGTTCAGCATAAGTTTCTTCCCATTTTGCATCAAAGGCTATGGCATTAACCAAATACATAACACTATCCGGATGAACGTCATTTATGATTTCTTTAATCATTCCTTCAGTATGCTTATCCACCCAACCATTAATCTTACCGGCCGTCTTGTTATTAAACTTTTCTTTATTGATTTCAGCTTGATAATATTCTAAATTCATCTCAAAAAACTTTTTAACTATATCCGTATCATCTCGCTCATTAATCCAAATAGAATTTGCGATATGCAAATCATTGTTTTTTAAAATTTTCGCGTGATTCAAAAGGTTTTTATTAAGCCCCTCTATTTCTGCGCCCAAAACTTGTTCTATTTGAGATAATGTTTCATTATTGGCCCCATTAGCGGTCATTGAAAGCGCCATCAATACGGAAATAGGGGAAATTAAATAATTTTTGATTTACCCATTTCCCCCTCCTCAAAAATTAATAAAGAACCGAATGAAGGTTAAAGCTTGATAGAAGAAATTTCCTCCGGCACAGTTTTTTGCAGTTCTTCCAAAATCTCTTTATCTTTATGGGTAAAAAACTTTAATCTGGGAAATGCTTTCAATAATCTTTTATACCCCCAAGGAACAGCTAGTAAAAACTCTTTATTCGCTCGATATAATTCACCCAGAACTTGTTTCCGCTGTGCCAATACTTTTCTTGCTCTATACCTTTTCTTTAAACTATCCTTCCTTTGGACAACAACAATAGTTTTATAAGCAATATTTTCTCCGATACTATCCGAGCTTTCCCGAATTTTTAAGGCTATTTTATTAATTGTTTTCAACTTCCTGTTTAATTCCAAAATTAAGTTAACAGTAGCTAAAAAATCAGCAATTAATAAAATAGAAAAAACAAGCAACAAGCCTTCACTCAAGGTCTGTGGAATTAAATTTATTAAAGAAGAAACATTAGGGTGTATTCTGTCAACCAAAATCAGACAAGCTACTCCCCATTTTAAGGAAAATAACAAACAAACATAGCCACCAATATTAAACGGCATCTCGGAGTAATCCCACCACTTTTGCTGAAAAATTTGAGCAAGCAAAAATCCCACCAAAAGCTCTAAAGCAGTAGTAATCAAAACAGAGCCCAGAAATAGATATAACAAGTTATTGGCCACAGAATCTAATAAAAAAATTACCAAAATAGCCCCTATTCCGTAAATGGGACAATAAGGACCGTTTAAAAAACCTCGATTGACAAATTCACCTCTTTTACCAGCTGCATAAATAACCTCAATACCCCATCCCAATACAGCATAAATAAAAAAACACCACAGAATATTATTAAACATCAGAATATTCCCTTCCCTTAATAAACGATTAAAATAACATCTTGAATTAATGGGATTTATAGCTAATTCCCATTATAACAAGTTCACGCCTATAACTTCTTTTCCAATCTGAGCACCCCTGTCTATATTTTCTTTATCTTTCATAATCTTTTAACTTTCCTGAGTTTCTTCCTTTTATCGTATCATTGCCAGTAACGAGATCGGAAAACCCTGAAAACTCATTTTTTACCGAATCCATTACACTAGACAGCCCTCTCCTACTTCGCTCCTCTTTCCAATTACATTCTATCTGCTTTCTTAACTGTTCGGTTTCAAAAACTATTTCTTCAACCCTTTCTACGTAACTATTAACCAAAGGGTCGTTAAAATACTTTTCATTTAATGTTCTAAATCTAATTACATCTGCACCATTAAAATTAATTTCATTAAATTCACTCGCATTAAGTTTTACTAATTCCACCGGATTCATTTTTAAAATTTCTTTCATCTTTTGATTTTCTGCCAATACATATTCTCTGGCATTTCTCCAGTACCTATTCAATATATTGGTTTCTCTCTCCATACAACCAATTGCTAATACTCGCTCTCTATCATATAACTGACCATAAAAATATTCCCTTATTTTATTAAATATATTTGCCTGATGTTGCGAATCCTTAGCAAAAATTTCCTGATTTACCTCCGGGGAATTATTTAATGAAAAATAATTAACATCTTTTTTAATCTCAGAATTTCTATAGTCATTCAAAGCTTTACATGCCATCTTGCGACCTTGCTGATGGGCAATCTCCCAACGACGTTTTTCTTCAGGTGACATTTCAGCCAAATAAAGGTTATACTCAACTTTGGCCTTTTTTACTATTGGCTCCAAATCGTAATCTGAGGAGCTCTGCTCACCCATAACCCATTCATAGATATTTTTTTCATTAATTGGAGATAAAAAACCAGGCGCAGTTTTGCCGAACCGACCCACCAATCCCATACCATTAGCTCCTTTCTTCTACTTTTTAATATATTTCACCACTAGCATTGCATAAAATGAAAAAGTATTAGATTAGCAAGCAGAACAGATAAAACTTGCAAGATTAGCAAATTTTCCACAAATAATGCTTAAATATAAGAAAAATTCCTTTATAATAGGAATATAGGGTAGTCCTAGTCCAAATTCCGAAAATAAAGGCAAGACAAGGGTACCATAAAAAACACATTTTTTCAATTGTTTCAGTCAATTCTCTCTATTAAAAAACCATCCTCTTAGTGATTATCCCCGTCATAATTATCATGAAAGAAAATGTTTTATCTTCATCCATTAACCCGAACTGAAGCTTATCCAATATTTTATCAATGCTCAGTAGAAGCCCCCCATCTTCTATAAGTGAGGAAGTTCACTATGGTGTAAATTAATGAAACCACTTTTACCCTTCTGATACAATTTAAGTTGACCAATAAAAAATCAGAAGATATAAAAATGCCTCTGCCCAACCGCCAGCACAAGTACAAAACCTCTTGACAGCATCTCTGCTTAGATTTTAATATTATGAATAAAGGGATAGTTTCTGCTTTATTTTTTTTATTTTTAAAAGATGAAAAAATACGGCTAATCAAAAAATTGCAATGTAAAATAAATAACGCAATTATATTGCTTAACTTAGCTTGTTATATAAAAAGAATATTGCCCCAATTTAGATAACTATAAAACAAACTTATAGTGATGCGGCGAAACCTATACTGCAAGATAAGAGTTTGCCACTGGAGGGATAGTAATGCAATTCAAACATCTTTATGCAAGAAGGTCGATTGTATTAGTTGTATGCCTTGGCATTGCTGTAACCTTCCTTCTTTCCACCTGGTTTATCATTTCCCATGTGGATCACGATTGTATCGGTGAACATTGCCCTGTTTGCGCTCAAATCCAAACTGTAGAACATCTACTGAAGCAAATAAATATGGGTAACATTAGTGCGCTGGATGTATTTTCTAATCTGTTATTAGCTGTTACGCTTATTAACTACATTAATACTTATGAAGATATAACAAGCCCTATTACTCTAAAAGTTAGAATGAATAATTGAAAATTACATCTATATTTAGGCCTTCTGACTAGAAGATGTTTTAGGGAGGAATGACATTGATTAGCATAAAAAACCTCAAAAAGAATTTTGATGGCGAATGTATTATTGATATTCCTGAAATTACTTTTGAAAACGGAGTCAGCTACATCATTTATGGTCCATCGGGATGCGGAAAATCCACGTTGTTAAACATCATTGCAGGAGTTATTCCCTCTGATTCCGGTCAAATTACTGTGGATGAGCTTAATATAACGGAGTTAAGCCCTGTAAAGCGCGATGAATATCGTCTAAACTCGGTAGGATATGTTTTTCAGGATTTTCGTTTGCTTGACGGGATGACGGTTGAAGATAATTTAAGACTACTTGAGCTTGAAATAAGGCACAGATTTGATATTGAGCAAATTCTCGACAGCTTAGGTATACTATCAAAAAAGAAGAAAAAAGTTACCACTCTTTCCGTCGGCGAAAAACAACGTGTTGCTATTGCCAGAGCACTGATTAAAGAACCTGCAGTGCTATTAGCGGATGAACCTACCGGAAATCTTAATGCAAGGCTGGCTAAGGAAATAATGCCTGTAATCGCAGGTTACGCCAAAAAGCTTGGCATTCCTGTTCTTGTGGTTTCCCACGATTATAGCATGAGAGAATATTTTGATGTATCAAGAGAAATGTTTGAACTGAATGGGGTGAACAAACAGTGCTAAAATTTGCATTAAAAAATTTGAAAACAAGACTTATCAGGACAATACTTGCCTCAATAGCGGTTATATTGTGTACCACCATAGCGCTTATTAGCTATAATACTTCTAATCAGGTACAGGATGGTGTAATATCCACAGCAGGGTTTTATGATACCATTGTAGGACCGGAGGGAAGCCCTCTTCAGCTCGCCCTCTCCAGCATGTTTTATGTCGAAAATCCTTTAGGCACGATTTCTTATGACCATTATGAAAACTTAAAAAATAATCCGTTGACAAAAGAAGTCTACCCTATTGCTTCCGGAGATTCATACCGTACAGCTCGTATAATTGGAACTGTCCCAGAATATCTAGAAAGATACCGCTTAAAAGCAGGACGTATATTTTCTGAGCCGGGAGAAGCCGTACTCGGATACAACATCGCACAATCAAAGATTCTCCAAATAGGTGATAATTTTGTAGGTGTTCACGGT
>DUTO01000099.1 GCA_012842035.1 Clostridia bacterium
TCATGACTTTTTATATACTATTAAACGTGCTTTAGATTTTTATAATAATCGTCGGCCGATTTGGAATAAATTGTTTAAGAATGCTTTTAAAGTTAATTTCAGTTGGAACAATTCTGCTCAAAAATACATTGCCCTTTATGAGGATTTGCAGGCAGAACAAAAAGAAAGCAAAAATAAATCCCGTTTAAAAATATTTAAAAAAGGATGAGAAGATGAATGATGAGGGAATGGGTTTATCATGATACTCATGATCGGGAATATCGCAGCCCCTTTGGGGCTGTTCCTTGTTTGCAAAAAATCGTACTTCGTTTAGGAATAAAACAAGTCAAAAAAGTAGAAACAGTTTTTTTACGTATGGGTGAAAACAATAAGAAAGCCCGTGACCTGGAAATGAAATTAGAAAAAAGAGAAAAGGGTATAGATTTTTATTGTACGGAAATAACTGTTGCCGAAATTGGTCTTTATTGGTATTATTTCGTCATAATCAGTGATGGTCGTGTCTATTATTATGGCAACAACAACGAAAGATTAGGTGGTCAAGGCATGTTGCGGGACCATGTCCCTCCTGCTTTTCAGATAACGGTATATCGGGGAGACTTTACAGTTCCGGCTTGGTTTACGGAAAGTGTAATGTATCAAATTTTTGTGGATCGTTTTTATAATGGAAACGAGGACGGGCAAGTAGAAAATCTCAAAAAAGGCTGTTTGCTTCATGGGCGCTGGGATGATACGCCTTGTTATGTTAAAGAAGCCGATGGTTCCATTCAACGCTGGAACTTTTTCGGTGGCAATTTAAAAGGGGTCATTAAGAAACTTCCCTATTTAAAGGAGTTGGGAGTTAGCGTTATTTATTTTAATCCCATTTTTGAAGCACCTAGTAATCATAAATATGATACAGCTGATTATAAGAAAATTGACCCCATGTTTGGTGACGAAGCAACTTTTAAGAAATTATGCACTGAGGCTCGGAAACTAAATATACGGATTATGTTAGATGGTGTTTTTAGTCATACAGGTAGTGATAGCATTTATTTTAATAGGGAAGGTAATTATCCGGAAGTAGGTGCGTATCAGTCTAAAAAATCGCCTTATTATCGCTGGTATCGTTTTCAGAAATATCCGGATGAGTATGATAGTTGGTGGGGGATTGGGACATTACCTAATGTTAATGAACTGGAGCCCTCTTATCTGGAATTTATGTTGCATGGTGAAGATAGTGTCGTTAAGCATTGGATGAAGAGAGGGGTAGCTGGTTGGCGGTTGGATGTAGCTGATGAGTTGCCCGATAGATTTATTAAAGAAATGCGTCAGGTGATCAAAGAAGTGGACCCTGATTCGATTTTGCTGGGTGAAGTTTGGGAGGATGCTTCCAATAAGATTAGTTACGGGGAGAATCGTCAATATTTATGGGGCGAAGAATTAGATGCCGTGATGAATTACCCTTTGCGCAAGATCTTCTTAAATTTTATTTTAGGATATGAAGATGCCTCTCTACTTCAGCGCCGCTTGATGAGTCTTTATGAAAATTATCCGCGCCCTCATTTTTATAGTGCCATGAATTTAATTGGTAGTCATGATGTGCCACGTGCTGTAACTCTTTTAGGTGAAGCACCTCCAGAACATACTTTAAGTGAACGGGAAAGAGAAAGGTTTAAGCTTAATCCTCGGCAAAGAAGACTAGGTTTAACGCGTTTAAAATTATTAGTTCTTTTTCAGATGACTTTTCCCGGCGTTCCGGCTATTTATTATGGAGATGAAGTAGGGATGGAAGGCTATTCCGACCCTTATAATCGCGGACCTTTTCCTTGGGGTCGTGAAGATAGGGAATTACTCAATTATTATAAAAAAGTGATTGCTTTGCGGAATAATTATGCCGCTTTGCAAAAAGGGGATTGGCTTACTCTGTGGGCCAAAGGTGATGTTTATGGTTTTTTAAGATCTTACCAAGAAGAGGCTTTTCTAGTTGTTTTGAACCGTCATCAAACTGCCGAACAGAAAGTCACTTTAGAATTAGGGCAAGAGCATCAAGGAGTATGGCGGGAAATTTTCCCGCAGGAAAAAGAACAACAAGAGAAAAGTAAGGCTTTAGATGTAACTTTGCGCCCTTTGGAAGGGAAAGTTTTTATGAAAGTAAAGTAACGTATTTTAGAGAAAGGAGGTAATGAGATTGCAATTAGAGCGGGCCAGTGGGGTTTTGCTTCACCCTACCTCTCTGCCATCTGAATATGGAATCGGAGAAATAGGAGGAGAAGCTCGTAAGTTTATCAATTTTTTAGAAAAGGGTGGTTTTAAACTGTGGCAGATTTTGCCGTTAAATCCGGTAGGTTATGGAGAATCACCTTATCAGTCTTTTTCGGCTTTTGCCGGGAACCCTCTCTTAATTAGTTTAGATTGTTTAAGAAAAGAAGGGCTTTTGTCTAGAAGAGATTTAGCAGATGCACCTTCTTTCCCGAAAAACAAGGTGGATTATCCTTTTTGTCGTGAGTTTAAAAGCAGAATGTTGCGTCAAGCCTATTTAAAGTTTAAAAGTAAAGGTTTGCCAAGTTCAGACTTTGCGGAGTTTAAAGAAAGAAATCTTTTTTGGTTAGAGGACTATGCTTTTTTTATGGCTTTAAAAGAGCGTTTTGGTAATATACCCTGGAATTATTGGGATAAATCAATTGCTTTACGGGAGCCTTTAGCTATTAAGTTTTGGGAAGAAAGATTAGAGGAAGAAGTGAATTATCATCTTTTTTTACAATATAAATTTTTCAGTCAATGGCAGAACTTAAAAGAATATGCGACAGAAAAGGGGATTAGAATTATCGGTGACTTGCCCCTTTATGTCTCTTATGATAGTAGTGATGCCTGGGTTCATTCTCATCTTTTTGAATTAGATGAAGCCGGGTATCCGCTGAAAGTTGGAGGTGTACCCCCTGATTATTTTAGTCCTACAGGTCAGTTATGGGGTAATCCTCTTTATAAGTGGGAAGAAATGGCGAAAAACGATTATCTTTGGTGGCGAGAACGAATCAAAGTTTTATTAGAACTGGTAGATGTGATTCGGCTTGACCATTTCCGAGGGTTTGAAGCTTATTGGGAAGTTCCGGCTACTGAGAAAACTGCAGTGAAGGGTAGATGGGTAAAGGGGCCGGGTGAAAAATTCTTTTCTGTTATTACTGAATATTTAGGTGATTTGCCTTTAATGGCCGAAGACTTAGGTTTCATTACCCCGGAAGTAATTGAGTTAAGGGAAAAATTTAATTTTCCGGGCATGAAAGTATTGCAGTTCATAGACCGTGAACCTTTTCCTGCTTCTGTAACTGATGAGGGAAATTGGGCTTATTATACAGGCACACATGATAATAATACTTTGTTAGGTTGGTATGAAGAGACAATTCTCGCTCAGTTAGAAGCTGAACATAGGGAAAAGTGGCGGGAGAATATCTGTTGGGAGTTTATTGAACTTCTTTATCAAAGCCGAGCGCAATGGGTGATTATTCCTTTACAAGACCTTTTAGAGTTGGATGCGGGTGCAAGAATGAATATTCCGGGCACAGTAGGCGGAAATTGGGAGTGGCGTTTTCAAAAAGGAGATTTAAAAAGAAAGATTGCCAAGAAAGCACGTAGTTTACAGCAAAAGTATGCACGCTAATTTTAAATTAATAACTAATACTAAAGACATATTATCGCAAGGGTGTGGTTTGAGATGAGAAATAATTATAGTTGGGAGAGGTATCAAAAATATCTATACACAAATGAAATATTAGGTCTTACTTTGGATTATAGTTGCTTTAATTTTTCTGAGGAATATTTAGAGGAGATGAAACCACGCATTAAACAGGCTTTTTTAGAGATGCAGGAATTAGAAAAAGGAGCTATAGCCAATCCTGATGAGAAACGGATGGTCGGTCATTATTGGCTGAGAAATGCTTCTTTGGCTCCCGGTCAAGAAATAAGTAGGGAGATTAGGCAGATTTACGAAAAAATCAAAGAATTTGGCCATGCGATTAAGGTCGGAGATCTTGTTTCGGGCACAGGTCAATTATTTACCAGATTTTTGTTGATTGGTATTGGCGGCTCTGCTTTGGGACCGCAATTAATTTGTGATACTCTGGGTGGCTCTGGTTTACAGGCATATTTTCTTGATAATACGGATCCTGATGGTATAGATCGGATTTTACATGAATTAGGGAATCATCTCGAGGAAACCTTAGTGATCGTTATTTCTAAAAGTGGTGGTACGGTAGAAACACGTAATGGGATGCTTGAGGTACAAAACTTTTTTGCCACGAAGGGAGTTGACTTTGCTCAACAGGCAGTAACCATAACTACCCCAGGTAGTAAATTAAACAAACAAGCTGAGGAAGAAGGCTGGCTGACCCGCTTTTATATTTGGGATTGGGTAGGGGGGCGGACTTCGCTTACTTCGGCCGTCGGTTTGCTCCCGGCAGTTTTGCAGGATATTGATATAGATGCTTTTTTACAAGGAGCACGTGACTGTGATCAGGTTACGCGAAAAGCAGAACCTTTACAGAATCCAGCGGCCATTTTAGCTTTAATGTGGAATTATGCGGTAGAAAAAGAGCAGAAAAGGAATATGGTTATTTTACCGTATCGTGATAGTTTACAGCTCATTTCTCGTTATCTGCAGCAATTAGTGATGGAATCTTTAGGTAAAGAAAGAGACTCGGCGAACAAAATTGTTCACCAAGGTCTAACTGTTTATGGGAATAAAGGTTCTACGGACCAACATGCCTATGTCCAACAACTTTTAGATGGGGTTAATGACTTTTTTGTCGTCTTTATTGAAGTACAACAGGACCGACGGGCACGCTCTCTTTTTATCGCAGCTGATGTAACTAGTGGTGATTATCTCAAGGCCTTTTTAGAAGGGACGCGGCAAGCTCTTTTACAAAAGAGTCGTGAATCTTTGACTCTTAGTTTAAAAGAGTTGACTCCTTATACCTTTGGTGTCTTAGTAGCCCTTTTTGAAAGGACCGTGGGTTTGTATGCTTCTTTAATTAATCTTAATGCCTATCATCAACCCGGTGTAGAATTAGGCAAAAAGGGTGCTAAGCAGTATGTGGAATTACAACGCCGGGTCTTACAATATTTGCGTTCTAAGCCAGGGCAAGCCTTTACTCCGGAGGAGATAACTAAAAATTTAGGGGTTCCCGCGGAAACAGAATTTGTCTATAAATTATTAGAACATCTCTATCTTAATAAGTATCACGAGGTGAAAAAAGAAAAAGGCACAAGTTTATTTACAGGTAAATATTCTATTTAGACACAATATTTAAAACTTGACACTATCCTTAAGTGTGATAGCATTAACAAATAAAAGAAAGTTACAATTTTATACCTAGTCTAATTGATGAAGAAAATATTTAACAACAATAATGATAATTAATTAAGCAAAGGTGGTTTTACTGATGAGTATTTTTGAAATTATTATGTTGCTTTGTTTTGGATTTGCCTGGCCTTTTTCCATCTATAAGTCCTATACATCCAGATCCGTGGAAGGTAAAAGTTTTTTGTTTCTTATAGTAATTTTTGTAGGTTATTTAGCCGGTATCTTGCATAAAATCTTCTATTATTACGATAACGTAATTTATCTTTATATTATCAATATGACTATGGTTACAATTGATATGCTTTTGTATGCGCGTAATCTAAGATTGCAATCGAAAGCTTAACAAGCTATAGATGGAAATATGAATTTAAAAACCCTTATCATTGTTTGGGCTATAATGATAAGGGTTTTTTCATTTAAATTTTTCAAAAGTATTTCAAGGTTTATATAATATTGGAAAAAATATTACTATATGGTATAATCCTGACTTTTACAGTTAAAAAGTTAAAAAAACAGCCGTAATCCCTGATATAAAAGGGATGGCTGTTTTTTTATTTTGTCATAAATATGTAGTATAAAATCTCATTTTTTGGCTCGTGCTAAAATTTTTTTTATATCCCCAAGACGGAGCCTTTTATTAGTAAAATCAATTTCTAGAGCTTCCCCAATAACATCTGAAATTTTACTTCTGTAATCGAACAGGTAGATATTTTCATGTTCATTGGAACAGGAAATTCTATTAAGACATTCCACAATCTTTTCAGCAGAGTAAAGTTTGCCGGTTTTCTTTTGAATGATCCGCATAATAGTAAGAGAGATGAAACAAGTCAGGAAATGGGCGTTAATGTGATCCTGAAGTGATACATACACTGGTCGTGTTTCTAGTACTCCTTTAGTAATGCGAAATGTCTCTTCAATTTGCCATAGACCGCGATAAGTTTCAATTACTTCAGTATCAGACATATCCATTTCACTTGTGACAATAGCGAAATATCCGTCATATTTTTCTTCTTCAGCCACTTTTGCGGAATCAAAGACAGGATGCTCTTTAACTTTAAGAATTTCACCAGTTTTTTTATCAAACTTTAGATTTTTCACATACTTAGCTGCACCGTAAGATGTTGCCTGAGTGTATTTTGGGGGATTCGCTACTAAGTCATAAGCCTTTTTTAAAATTTCTTCACGCTCTGCCTGAGCCTTTAAAGCATATTTTCTTCCCCAGAAAACTACTTGCTTTTCATATACTGTTTTTTTAGTTTTTCTCCCGCTTGGCAACGTCACGTTTATATCACGTGCAATTACTCTGCTTTTCATTTTAAAACTTGCATTTTCATCAGCGGGTTTGCCATTTTTATCTACATAGCCTTTATCGGAAAGGACAAACTCCTTAAAGGCTTTAGTACCGCCCCTGACCGAAAAACTAAAAACATAACCGTTAAAATTTTTTCCTTTTTCTTTACCTTGGAGATAAAAAATATTATCTCCTGTAATAATTCCCATATCGGCAACAACAATAATCCTGCCTGTATCATAATTTCGCCTAACTTCACCTATGACCGGGCGAAACGTTTCCTTGTCTACTGTATTGCCCGAAAACAGTTCATAATGCAGTGGTATTCCATCCGCATCCATAGCCAATCCCATCTGCACAATTGGATCTTGGCGCTTTTCCTTTGATAAGCCGAACTTACGAAACTCATCCGCTTCATCAATTTCAAAGTAGAAATTTGTGACATCGTAATAGATAGTCTTAGTATTACGTCCATATTTTACAGAAATCTGAGAGTTTAAATATCTTTGAAATTCCGTGGAAATCTCAGAGAAGTGTGAAAGAGAACGATAAACATCCGCCAGGGAGAAGCTGAAGCGTTCGAAATAACGGTCTTTTTCTTCGAAAGCCTTTTTCTTGGAACCAGGGGAAAGCAATCTAGATACTACAAGCATAATCATAATGGAATTTGTATTGTATTTAAATTTCTTATGTCTAGATTTATTCTTAAAAAAGACATCCAGACCGATTTCATGGTAAATCTTCAAAATTGCGGCATACCCGAAGTTTTTTCTGTTATCTGTATCGGGAGAAATCTTTTCATCCATATTGATTGACAAGGTTAGCTTTTTTTCTAATTTTTCTTCTTCGGTCATCTTGCGAGCAACTTCTTTGAAATGGGTAATAGGATTATCATATTCTTTCTCCAGTTCATCCAAGTAACCTAGAGATTGAATAGTTTTAGCTCTAGGTTTGCCGGTAATCGGATCGCGATAAGCTTTTTCAATAGAAAGATAAACTCTGCCGTCTTTTCTGCGTGATTGTTTAAGGTTCACAATAAGCACCTCCATGAAAAATGGATTTATAGTTATATTATATCACACAACCCTATACAATGCTATACATAAAAATGAGAAAAAACAGAAAAAAATATACCCTTGAATCATTTTGCAATAAGGGTTTCTGAATTTTCATTTTTAGTTGAGGTGTAAAACTAACGGGTAAAAGTTTTTTGTTTCTTATAGTAATTTTTGTAGGTTATTTAGCCGGTATCTTGCATAAAATCTTCTATTATTACGATAACGTAATTTTACGCGCATACAAAAGCATATCA
>DUTO01000100.1 GCA_012842035.1 Clostridia bacterium
GCCATTACTTGTGTAGCCGTAGGCTACAGGTAGACTTGTAACTAGTAATCGTTGTGGCTGGGTAAATCTTACCGCCTACCGTGAAAAACGGATTACAATTAAAGAATTAGGGGCAGGTGTACGGTATAATCTTTTTATTGTCTTAGAAAACCAAGGGGTAAACGTAGAACCTGCAGTGACTAAATTAACAGTGAGGACAGCAACTGCTGACTAAGGGTGGCTTAGCAACCAGGCAAAACAACTTTAATGGGGGAGAAAACCAGTCTTCTTAAAACTTGAGTTTAGAGACTGGTTTCTTTATAATAATGGCGTATAATAAGAAGAGTATTGAAAACAAGAAAAAGATAAGGAGCTAGTGTACATGCGAGTAATTATTATCGGTGCAGGGAAAACAGGCTTTAATATTGCTAAAATACTTACTGAAGAAAATTATGACGTTGTCCTGATTGAAAAAGAGGAAGAACAAGTGCAAAATTTGGAAGAGCATTTAGATGTACAGATCCTTATTGGTAATGGTGTACGCAGGTCTATGTTAGAAAAAGCAGGTATCGAGGAAGCTGATTTACTTGTTGCGGTGACGGAAAGTGATGAAGTAAATTTAATTGCTTGTATGGTCGCTAAAACTTATGGGACAGTAAGAACGGTAGCTCGCGTTAGAAATCCGGAATATGCTTTTGAAAGCAGGAGAAGAAAGGGTACTTTCCCCGGGATAGATTTTTTAATTAATCCGGAATTGGTTACGGCTAAGGAAATCGTCAAATTAATCGACATTCCCGAAGCCTTAGATGTTGTTTATTATGCGGAAGGAAAAATACAACTTTTGGAGCTTAAAATTCCGGAAACAGCCCCTGTGGCGAAACGACAGATTAAGGATTTAAAGTTAGATTATCCTTTTTTAATTGTAGCGATTGTGCGGGAGGGTGACATAATCATCCCTCGTGGTAATGACTTCATTAATCCTGACGATATAATCTTTGTTTTGGCTAAAACCAAGGAAATGATTGAGGTGGAAAGATTTTTAGGCACTGAACGCAAAAGGGCTGAACGAGTGATGATTTTAGGGGGTAACTATGCCAGTTATCATTTAGCCAGAATTCTGGAGAGTAAAAAGTATGCCGTAAAAATTATTGAAAAGAATTATAATAAGTGTGTAGAGTTAGCTAAACACTTGGACAATACAATGGTTTTACATGGGGACGCTACGGATATTAATTTTTTAACTAATGAAGGAATAGGGGATGTTGATGTTTTTGTTTGTTTGGCTGATGATGATAAACTTAATCTTTTGGTCAGCTTAATTGCTAAAAATTCAGGGGTGAAACGGACGATTGCCCAGGTAGGACGTTCTGATTATATTGCCTTGATGGAAAATGTAGGCATAGATGTGGGGATTAGCCCTCGCACTCTTACGGCGAACAAAATTTTGCGTTTTATTCATAAAGGACATGATATTATCTCGGTGGCTTTATTAAGCAATGAAAACGCCGAAATGACGGAATTGCTTATTTCCAAGAAGTCCCCGGTGGCGCATCGGAAATTAAAAGATTTAAATTTCCCGGCAGGTTCATTAGTTGGTTCTATTTATAGAAAAAATCAAGTGATTATACCGAAAGGAGAAGATGTTATCAAACCGGGTGATAGTGTGACGATCTTTGCTTTACCTGAGGTGGCCACAAAAGCGATAAAATACATCACAGGATAATGTAGGTGTGGGCATGAATTATCAACGGATACTTTACTCTCTAAGCACAATTTTAATGATTATTGGTTTGGTCATGTTTTTCCCTTTTTTTTGGTCATTGTATTATGGGGATGCTGATTTTGCTGCCCTATTCTTATCCGGCAGTATTACTTTTTTAGTAGGTTTGTGGGGGCATAAAAACACTAAATTAGAAGGAGATTTTCTCAACAAAGAGGTCTTTTGTCTTGTTACTTTGGGGTGGCTTTTAGCCTCTTTTTTTGGTGCTTTGCCTTATTTGTTTGCCGGAATTTTTCCTTCTTTTGCTGATGCTTTTTTTGAAACAATGTCCGGTTTTACGACTACGGGGGCTACTGTGTTAACTGATATTGAAGCCCTGCCACATGGGATTTTGTTTTGGCGTAGTTTAACACATTGGTTGGGCGGCATGGGCATTATTGTTTTGTTTATTGCTCTTTTTCCTTCTGTAGGTATTGGGGGCATGCAGATGTTTCAAGCAGAAACGCCGGGGGGGAGCATGACCCAAAAGTTTAAGCCGCGGATTAGTGAAACGGCAAAGGTTTTGTGGTCTATTTATTTGGTGATGACCATTGTGGAGACGGTTCTTTTATGGTTATTGGGCATGTCTCTTTTTGATGCTTTATGTCATGCCTTTGGGACGGTAGCTACCGGAGGGGTCTCTACTAAAAATGCGAGTATCGGATATTATAATAGTGTCGGGATTCAATGGGTGATTACTATTTTTATGTTTTTGGCCGGTGCTAACTTTGCTTTATATTACAAAGTTTTTTCTACACGAAAATTAGGAGTCTATACCCGTAATAGTGAATTTAAGCTTTATCTCTTTTTTGTGTTGGTCGCAGTGGGAGGAGTGACTGTTAGTATTTATCCGGGGAGTAGTCATGCTTTAGGGGAGTCTATCCGCCAAGCGGCATTTCAGGTTGTCTCTATTATCACGACAACCGGATATGGTACAGTTGATTTTGCCTTATGGCCTTCTTGGGGACAAGCGATTTTGATTGCTTTGATGTTTATTGGGGGTTGTGCAGGGTCTACAGGTGGTGGGATTAAGGTGGGGCGTATTTTAGTTTTGCTTAAACAAGCTCAATTGGAACTGAAGCGCTCTTTACATCCGCGTGCTATTTTAAATTTAAAAATAGACGACCAAAGTATGGCTCAAGAGAATGTCATTAATGTAATGCTGTTTTTCTTTCTTTATCTCGTGATTGTTTTTTTAGGAACTTTTTTCATGACTGCCGGAGGGCTTGATTTAGTAACAGCTTTTACGGCGGTAGTAACTAATTTAGGCAATGTCGGACCGGGCTTGGGTTTGGCAGGACCGACACAGAATTATAGTTTTCTTTCCCCTCTCGGAAAATATTTTCTTTCTTTTTTAATGCTTTTAGGGAGATTGGAACTTTATACAGTCTTAGTTCTTTTTCAGCCCTCGTTTTGGCGTAAAGGCTAGGATAAGGAGGCAGATTATTAGTGCAGTGTGCAAAAATACGTAATATCGCGATTATCGCTCATGTTGATCATGGCAAAACTTCACTTGTAGACCGGCTGTTGGAGCAAGCAGGTGTCTTTAGAGAAAATGAACAGGTAGTAGAGAGGGTTCTTGATTCTGGTGATTTAGAGCGGGAAAAAGGGATTACCATTTTAGCTAAAAACACATCGATCCAGTATGCCGGTTATACGATTAATATTGTAGATACACCAGGTCATGCTGACTTTGGTGGTGAAGTTGAACGGATTATGAAAATGGTAGATGGTGTTTTATTAGTTGTGGATGCTTTTGAAGGTTGTATGCCTCAAACGCGGTTTGTGTTGAAAAAGGCGTTGGAACAAAATTTAGTTCCGCTGGTGGTAATTAATAAGATGGATCGGGAAAATGCGCGTCCTTTAGCAGTTGTTGATGAAGTATTGGATTTGTTTATTGACCTTGGTGTGGAGGAAGAAGGGTTGGATTTTCCGGTTGTTTATGTGTCGGCCCTTGAGGGATGGGCCTCCTTGGCTCCACAGCAAAAAGGAAAGAATTTTGTTCCTCTTTTTGAAGCGATTGTGCAGAATATACCTGCTCCCGGTGGTAACCTTGCCGGACCATTACAAATGCAAGTAAGCCTGCTTGATTATAATGATTATTTAGGACGTATTGCGATTGGTAAGGTGAAGAGGGGGGTAATTAGCCATGGTTCTCATGTTGTGGTGCTCAAGCGAGATGGGCGGAGCGAAAATTTTCGGGTCAGCAAACTTTTTGGTTTTCGTGGCTTAGAGCGTGTAGAAATTGAGGAGGGTTCTGTAGGAGAGATTGTGGCGGTGAGCGGACTGGAAGATATTTTTGTGGGGGAGACAATTTGTGCCCCGGAACATCCGGAGCCGTTACCTTTCTTAAAAATTGACGAGCCTACTTTACAGATGAGTTTTTTGGTTAATGACTCGCCTTTTGCCGGTAAAGATGGTGAGCCGATTACTTCGCGAAAACTAGGGGCGAGATTAAAGCGGGAAATAGAAACGGATGTTGCTTTGCGGGTGGAAGATACGGATAGCCCGGAGGTTTTTTTAGTATCTGGTCGTGGTGAATTACATCTCAGTATTTTAATCGAAAAGATGCGACGTGAAGGGTTAGAATTTCAAGTTTCTAAACCTCGGGTCATTTTCCAAAAAAAGCAGGAGACGTTATATGAACCTTTTGAGCATTTGGTATTAGATTTGCCACAAGAGAATGTGGGCGCAGTGATGGAAAAATTGGGGAGTCGCAAAGGTGACCTTTTGAACATGACGCATCTGGGGGGACGAACCCGTTTAGAGTATTCTATCCCGGCACGTGGTCTGGTAGGTTTTAGAACGGAATTAAAACTATGATACAGCAAACCATAGCCACGTGTATCTGTAAGAAATTCCGTTCTAAAACCTACCAGACCACGTGCCGGGATAGAATACTCTAAACGGGTTCGTCCCCCCAGATGCGTCATGTTCAGTGATGGAAAAATTGGGGAGTCGC
>DUTO01000101.1 GCA_012842035.1 Clostridia bacterium
CATATGATTTACGCTTGACCAGTAAATTTTTTAATGTATACAAAATATTTATTTATCTTCAAATTTCACAAACCCTATTAAAATACCTCTTGCTTAAGTCTTCCAGCCCAATATTATATTATAGGTTCCCCCAACTCATACCTGACTTTCTCAGATGAATATTGATAATATTTAAGGCGATCATCTCTTTGGAGCCTACCAATAAGGATATAGGGAGGAATATTTTGTTCAGCACAAAACCGCTTAATACAGGGCAATGAAAAATTTCCTTTTTCCACAAAATTATCATATTCCTTCACATTAATTAAAGTATTTGCGGCAAATTCGTCTGCTTTATCTTCCACTTCACCCTTTGTAAATTCATAATCAATCAATTTATCTTTAATATCTCCATTGATAATGTGTCCAATTTCATGAAAGAACGTAAACCAAAAGACATCTGCAAATTTACGCCTAATAGTCATGAGCAAACTTAAAGTACCATCATCATTTTTTTTAATCACTCCCTGAACCGGAGCACCTCTAAAATGTTTAACAATCGAAAATTTAATTCCACATTCAGCCAAATAGGTTTTTAGCTGAGTCTGAATCCTGGCAACATCTTCAAACATCAATTCTTTCAATAAGGAAATTTTTCTCTTCAGCTTATCTATATCCAATTCCTGTTCAATTTGCTGATTGTCCGTTATCAAATCACACATTCTTAACCACGTAAACAAAACATATGGATCTACACTGGTGGTCATCACCAAACGATAAGCACCTGCTTGTGATACTTCTGGAATTCGTTTTAAACTACTGACGTTTAAAAGCGTTCTTAACTGAATAACAAGCATTGCCCCGTACACTTCCGGATCTAGGAATCCTCTTTGTTTAAGGTGTTTAATAATACTATTTAATTTTTTAAGAATCTCTAACTCTTCACCCGAAATTTTATTAATATCTTCAAAATCCGCCTGTTCTTTATCATAATTAGCTTGTAAATTGATCCAGAAACTAGCATCAATACCTAAGACGTATTCTAATTTTTTAGCAAAAGTAACTGATATGGCCTTTTGACAATTAACCATACTACTAATATACGGTTCCGTCACACCAGTCCTTAAAGCTAATTCTTTCTGGCTCATCCCTCGTTCTTCAAGAACCTCTTTTAAAGTTTCTCCCGGATGAATAATAAATTCACGGGATAAGCCACTCATGCTTTTGACCATGATAATCCATTACCCCCTTTATAATAACCAAATCACATTTTTTTAAAGAAACTGGATCTAAATTTTCTACATTGGGCTTGACAATGAGTCTAATATTACCGGAAATATTAATTCCGTAGCAACCTTTTAAATTGCCAACTAAGGAATGAGATTTCCCCAGCCCTGTACTAAGATAAATGCTAAAATTAGCAGCAGCTTTTAACTGATCATATCGCTTTTTAACACCTCTTGTTAAATCCACCCCTATTTTCTTTTTCATTAATTTAAAATCACTGAAATACTCTTCTACCGTTCTTTCATATTTAA